>JACQGV010000113.1 GCA_016199375.1 Chloroflexota bacterium
GCAGGGGTTGGAAGCGGAGGGAAGATGGAGCTCCAGATAAAGGGCAAGAACCTGGAGATAAGCGACCAGGTCCGCCAGTATGTGGAGCGCAAGATCGGCAAGCTGGACCGCTTTCTCCCCATGGTAGGCGAGGGCACGGTGGAGCTGGTCCACGAGCCCACCCGCTCGGCCACCGACCGCTATGTGGCCCAGGCCACCCTGGAGAGCCATGGGTTGCTGGTCAGGGGAGAGGAGCGGGCCGCTACCCTCTATGCGGCCGTTGACGCGGTGGTGGATGTCCTGCATCGCCAACTGGCCCACTTCAAGGGAAAGATCTACCGCAAGGGCCGCGCTCAGGGCGGGCGCGCCCCGAAAGAGGTCGCTGCCGACATCCTTCAGGACGTCCCCGAGGCCCCGGCCCTCGGCCAGCTAGTCAGGGCCAAGCGCTTCGCCATCAAGCCCATGGCTCCTGAGGAAGCCTGGCAGCAGATGGAGCTACTGGGCCACAGCTTTTTCTTCTTCCTGAACGCCGACACCAGCCAGTACAATGTGGTCTACCGCCGCAAGGATGGCAATTATGGCCTCATTGAGCCGGACCTCACGGCAAGGTAGTCCGACATGATCTTCACCATCACCCTTAACCCGGCCGTTGACCACACCCTGGTCCTGGAGGACTTCGCGCCCGGCAAGGCCAACCGCGTGCTGGAGAGCCGCAGCGATCCGGGCGGCAAGGGCGTGAACGTCTCCCGGGTGCTGCGGGAGCTGGGCGACGACTCCATCGCCACCGGGTTTGTGGGAGGTGGGCTGGGTCGGTTTATCGAGCACCGGCTGGGAAACCTGGGGATCCACAGCGAGTTTATCCATACTCGCGGCGAGACCAGGACCAATGTCACCATATTCGACAAGCGTCACCACACGCTGACCGCCATCCACGATAAGGGGCCCACCACCAACCCCTGGTACCTGGATGAGCTGTACAACCGGCTGGAGTCCGAGGTAAAGCCAGGCGACTGGGTGATGGTGGGAGGTAGTATCCCCCCGCCCATCACGCCCCAGGTGTACCACGACCTGATACTGCGGATGAAGAAGCTGGGGGCCTACACGGTCCTGGACGCCGACGGCGAGGCCCTCAGGGCGGGCCTGGAGGCCATCCCCTATCTGGCGAAGCCCAATCGCTTCGAGCTGGGGCAGGCGCTGCGTAAAGACCTGTCCAACGAGGCCGCGCTCCTGCGGGCGGCGGAGCAGCTCCACGACCGGGGCGTGGCCGTGGTCATCGTTACCGCCAGCGAGCAGGGCGCCTACGGCCTCAATGACCAGGGCGCCTGGCGGGCGGTGCCGCCCATGGTGGAGAAGGTGAGCGGCGTCGGCGCCGGCGATGCCTTCCTGGCGGGCGTGCTCCATGTCCTCTGCGCCGCCGGCTCCCTGGAGGATGCGCTGCGCCAGGGCACCGCGGCGGCCTCCGCCGCGGTTCAGAACCCCGGCACCGAGCTGTGCCACCGGCGCGAGATCGAACGGCTCGTGGGCAGGGTCGTCATCTTTCCGGTGGAGCGCAGCCCCAAGGGCCGCGCTCACGCCCTCCCTGTAAAGGGCCCCTAGTGGCCCCTGGCCCTCCCGCCTTCCTGCACCTGTGCGCGGGCCTGGAAGGCCCCCAACCTCTCGACCTGCTGGCGGCCGCCTACCGCCGCTGTGCCCTCGACCTCCTGGAGAAGGCCCTTGCCGTGGCCGTCTTCGAGCCCGTGGTCCTGGCTACCGACGACCCCGAACTGGCCCGGGCGGGAGCCAGGCTGGGCGCTCTGGTGGTTGCCGTCCAGGGCGGAAGTTTCGCTGCGGCCCTGCTGCAGGCCAGCGCGGCGGCTGGCAAGGACCGTCTGGTGTACTGCGGACGCGGCACGGGAGCCCTGGCCAGCGCCGCCGGTCTGCGTCTGCTGGGCGAGCGGGCAGCGGCCCTGGAGCAGGGGGTCCTGGCCAACAATATCTTCTCTGCTGACATCCTGGCCCTGCATCCGGCGGCGGCGCTCCAGCGCATCGCCCTGCCTCCCAGGGACAACGGCCTGGCCCTGGCCCTGTGCCGCCAGGCTGGCCTGGCGCCCCATAGCCTGGAGCCTGAGCTCCCCTGGCTCTTCGACATAGACACCCCCACGGACCTGGCCATCCTGAAGCTTCTGGTCCCGATTCGGCGGGACTCCCCCGCTGTCTCTGACCTGCTGCCTGGCCCCCGACTGGCGGGCTGGCTGGCGGGGCAGGGGCTGGAGCTTGCCGGGCTCCAGGGCGTGCTGCGGGCCATGAGGGACCCCCTCAGCCAACTGCTGGTGGCGGGGCGCGTGGGCAGCCACGCCTGGGCGACTTTGGAGCGGCAGGCGGCCTGCAAGAGCCGGGTGTACTCAGAGGAGCGGGGCCTGGGGGCCGAGGGGCGTGAGGAGGCCGGGCCGGCGCGCTCGCTCCTGGGGCTCTTGCTTGAGGACCGGGGTCCCGGTGGGCTGGTGAGGGCCCTGGGCGAGCTGGCCCAGGCCGCGCTCCTGGACAGCCGGGTCCTCCTGGCCCACCGGGGGCAACCCGTCAGCCGCCAGGACCGGTTTTGGTCGGACCTGGGCCAGGCCGGCAGCATCGCCGACCCCTGGCTGCGGGAGCTGACGGCCGCCGCCGCCGGTGCGCCCATCCCTATCGTCCTGGGCGGGCACTCCCTCATGTCCGGCGGTCTCCTGGCCCTCTGCGAGGTGGCCTGGCGCCAGCGGGGCCAGGACAAGCCCGCCGTGCCGCCCGCTCCCCCCTGGCCGCTGAACGCGAACGCGGGCTGAAGTCTGCTCCTCGGGGCGAGCTGACACCGTGGATTTCAGCTCGAATTGCGCTCGTGTCGCCTCGTTTGACACTGGAGGGCGGCACCGGTAGACTGTCGCGGCAAAGGTGTGAAAGGAGTGGTGCGGCGCCATGCAGGTCGCCCAGGGCTCCATCCTCGCCCGGCAGGACCCCCAGGTGTTCGAGGCCATTCAGAAAGAGACCGAGCGGCAGCGCTATGGGCTGGAGCTGATCCCCTCCGAAAACTATCCCAGCAAAGGGGTGCTGGAGGCCCAGGCCTCCATCCTGGGGAGCAAGTACGCGGAAGGCTATCCGGGGCGGCGCTACTACGGCGGCTGCCAGTACGTGGACGTGGCCGAGGAGCTGGCGCGGGAGCGGGCCCGGGCCCTCTTCGGCGCTGCCCACGCTAACGTCCAGCCCCACTCGGGGTCCCAGGCCAACATGGCCGCCTACTACGCTGTCCTGGCCCACGGCGACACCGTCCTGGGCATGAGCCTGTCGGAGGGGGGGCACCTCACCCATGGCAGCCCGGTCAACTTCTCCGGCAGGTACTACCGCTTCGTGCCCTATGGAGTGGACCGGGAGAGCGAGCGCATAGACTACGACCAGGTGGAGCGGCTGGCCAAGGAGCACAAGCCCAAGCTCATCCTGGCCGGCTACACGGCGTACTCCCGCACCATAGATTTCCCGCGCTTCCGCGCCATCGCCGACGCGGTCGGGGCGCTCTTCATGGTGGACATCGCCCACATCGCGGGGCTCATCGCGGGGGGCGCCCATCCCAGTCCCGTTCCCTACGCGCAGCTGGTGACCTCCACCACCCACAAGACGCTGCGCGGCCCCAGGGGGGCGTTCATCCTCTCCACGGAGCCCCTGGCGAAGGATGTGGACAAGGCCGTCTTTCCGGCCATCCAGGGCGGCCCCTTCATGCACACCATCGCCGCCAAGGCGGTGGCCTTCGGCGAAGCGCAGCGTCCCGAGTTCGCCCTCTACGCCCGGCGGGTGGTGGAGAACGCCCAGGCACTGGCCGCTGAGCTGACCCGCCAGGGCCTGCGCATCGTCTCCGGCGGGACCGACAATCATCTGATGCTGGTGGACCTGCGGTCCACCGGCGTGACCGGCAAGGACGCCCAGGAGAGCCTGGAACGGGCGGGGATCACCGTCAACAAGAATACTATCCCCTATGACCCCCTCCCGCCGGCCAAGACCAGCGGTCTGCGGCTGGGCACGCCCGCTCTCACCAGCCGTGGCTTTGCGCCGGCCGAGATGCGACAGGTGGCCCGTCTCCTGGTAAAGGTGTTGGGCCGCTGCGGCGATTCCCAGGTCGAGCGGGAGGTGCGGGAGGAAGCCCACGAGCTGGCCGGCCGCTACCCCCTGCCCGGCGTGGACGATTGACCCTGGTTGGCAAAGGGGTAGACAGGACGCGATTTTTTCCTGGCGGGTCGCTGGGTGCCATGCTATAATTGCGCTGCGTCGGCGCGCCCGTTGCAGATTGGTGCCGGGCCCGGCGGAGTTGTTGTTTGTGGGTGGGGTAGATGGCCGTGTTGCGCGACTATGAGCTGGTGATGATCCTCAGCCCTGAGGTGGAGGACAGCGCCGTGCCCACCGTGCTGGAGCGGGTCGGAAAGTATGTCCAAAGCCATGGCGGGGAGGTTGTCCAGGCTGACAACTGGGGGCGACGCAAGTTTGCCTACCCCATCAAGCGCCACGGCGAGGGGAACTACGTGCGCTCGCAGCTAAAGCTGGCCCCTGAGAGCACCCGCGAGCTGGAATCCAACCTCCGCGTCACCGAAGAGATTCTGCGGCATCTCCTCATTCGCAAGGGTTAGTAGAACAGTCGGACCCAAGGGTCGCTGGCGGTAGGCAGCAGGAAGTGCGGATATGGTAGGCCTGAACAGGATCCAGGTGATCGGCAACGTGGGCACCGACCCGGAGATGCGCTACACTCCCGCGGGCAACCCCGTGACCAACTTTTCTATCGCCACTAACCGCAACTACACGACCTCGCAGGGTGAGCGCCGCGAAGAGACGGAGTGGTTCCGGGTTGTCACCTGGAACAAGCTGGCCGAGACCTGCAACCAGTTCCTGGCCAAGGGCCAGCGGGCCTATGTGGAGGGGCGGCTGCGCTCGTCGGTCTGGGAAGGACAGGACGGCCAGAAGCGCTTCCGCAACGAGATCGTCGCCAATACGGTGATCTTCCTGGACCGGCCGGGCCAGGCCCCGGAAGAAGAGGCGTCCCGACCGGTCGGGACCGCGGCTGAGGCCAAGGGCGAGGTCGAGCCCGATGATCTCCCCTTCTAGAGTGAGAGAGAGCTATGCCGGAGGCAAGACCGAAACCGAAGCGTGAGGGCCGCCGGGGACGCTTCATCCCCAAGCGCAAAGTCTGTCTGTTCTGCGCTGACAAGGTGCGCACCATCGAATACACCGATGCCGGGAAGCTGCGGCACTACCTTTCCGACCGTGGCAAGATCGAGCCCAGGCGAAGGACTGGCACTTGCGCCAAGCACCAGCGCGCCCTGGCGGTGGCCCTCAAGCGCGCCCGCTACCTGGCCCTTCTACCCTACACGCCGGTGCATATCTACTACCAGGGGCGTCCCTCCAGAGCCTGAGTGGCCTGTCGCACCGGCTCCCCCATGGCTACCTCGATGCACCTTGGCGTGCATACTCTCCGGCGGTTGACGCGAAGGGGGTGAGGCTACGCCACTCCAGCGCAGGAAACAGCCCCCGGCCAGCATAGGCCGTCGCAAGGTCTCCCGTTGGAGGACCGACCTGCGGCTGCGGCGGGTGGCCATCCTCACGGCTGTGGCCGTCGTGGCCGTGGTCGTAGCGGTGGTAATCACCGGCTACACTCGCAATCTCGCCGGCCCCCTGCGGCAGCCTGTGGGGCAGGTGAATGATGTGATTATCACCATGGGCGAGTACGTCAAGCGCCTGCGGGTCTATGAGCTCGGCACCCGTGCCTCTGGCCAGCAGCCCGATTACTCCCAGATCCCCTTCACCCTGGTCTTCGGGATGCAAGACGAGGAGCTGATGCGCCAGGGCGCGCCTCGCTTCGGCGTTCGGGTCACTCCGGCGGAGGTGGAGAAGGAGCTGCGGACGCGGGTCCTGGCTCTCCAGGGCCGCTCGGAGAGCCCGGAGAGCATAGACGCTGCCCACTTCAAGGAGCTCTACGCCCAGTTTCTGAGCGAGCTCAAGCTCAGGGACCAGGAGTATCGTCGCGTCGTCGAGGCGGATGTCCTGCGGGCCCGGCTGAAGGACTTCCTGGCTCAGGACCCCAAGCAGGTGCCCGTCGTGGCCGAGCAGGTCCACCTGCGGGCCATCAGGATAGGCCAGGCTCAGGAGGGCCAGCAGCCGGTCCGGCCGGAGGCGGTCATTGACAGGTGGCGTCGGGGCGAGGACTTCGCCAGGCTGGCCGCAGAGCTGTCGGATCACCCGTCCGCCCGCGACGGCGGCGACCTGGGCTTCAAGCCCCGCCATGTGCTGCCTGAGGAGGTGGACCAGGTCGCTTTCGCGGCCCCCAGCGGGCCCATCTACACCCCCGTCGTCACCGCGGGCGGGACCTGGATCATAGAGGTGCTGGCCAGGGAGGAAAACCGGAGGGTCAGCAAAGAGGACTTCGAGGTGCTGAAGGAGTTCGCCCTCACCAACTGGCTCCAGGAGCAGCGCAGGGCGGAGTACAACACCGTAAAGCTATTCTGGGACTCGGACCGGTACCAGTTCGCGGTGGAGCAGGCCCGCAAGATCCGCAAGACGTGACGCGGGCGATGGCGCGGCAGCGACTGGGCAGCAAGATCGGCATCGGCCTCCTGGGCCTGGGGGTGGTGGGCGGCGGCGTCTGCCAGGCCCTCACCCACAAGGCCGCGGCCCTCTCCGAGCGGGCAGGGGTGCCCCTGGCTATCGAGGGCATCCTGGTGCGAGACCTGAAGAAGAGCCGGGCCGTAAAAGCCCCCGCGCGGCTGCTGACCACCGACCCGGAGCGGGTGCTTGAGAACCCGCGGGTGGACATCGTGGTGGAGCTCCTGGGCGGCGAGCAACCTGCCCTGGAGTACATCGAGCGGGCGCTCCGCAGCGGCCGCCACGTGGTCACCGCCAACAAGGAGGTGCTGGCCAAGCACGGCCCCCGGCTGCTGGCCCTGGGCCGCGAGCTGGGCGTCAGCCTGCAGTTCGAGGGCAGCGTGGGCGGGGGCATTCCCATCATCGGGCCGCTGCTGGACGACCTCCTGGCCAACGACATCACCGCGGTCTACGGTATCATCAACGGCACCACCAACTACATCCTGACCCGGATGGCCCGGGACGGGCTCGACTTCGGCGCTGCCCTGAAGCAGGCCCAGGACCTGGGCTATGCTGAGGCCGACCCCAGCAACGACGTGGCGGGGACGGATGCCGCCTACAAGCTCGCCATCCTCGCGACCCTGGCCTTCCATACTCACATCCGCCCCGAGGATGTCTACCGGGAGGGCATCGAGCGCCTGACCGGGCGCGATTTCCGCCACGCCCGCGAGCTGGGCTACGCCATCAAGCTCCTGGCCATCGCCAAGGCCGAGGATGGGGCGGTCCAGGCCCGGGTGCATCCGGTCCTGCTGCCCCAGGACTACCCATTGGCGAAGGTGGAGGGGGTCTTCAACGCCGTGCAGGTGGAGGGCGACCTGGTGGGCCCGCTGCTGTTCCAGGGCCGCGGCGCGGGGGCCCAGCCCACCGCCAGCGCCGTGGTGGCCGACATCATCCGCGCCGCCCGCCATATTCAGGGGAATGCCCCTTACCCGCCGCCCCTGCTGAACGACTCCCGCACCTTGCGGCCCATGGCTGAGATCAGGACCCGCTACTACATCCGGCTCGGCGTCGCCGACCGGCCCGGCGTCCTGGCCCAGATCGCTCGTATCCTGGGCGACGAGGGCATCAGCATCGCCTCCGTCATCCAGAAAGAGGTGGACGAGGAGGCCCAGACCGCCGAGCTGGTGATCATGACCCACCAGGCCCAGGAGGCGGCGGTCCAGGAGGCGCTCAAGCGCCTGGAGGGGCTGGCGGTAGTGAGCGAGGTCAGCAACTACCTGCGGGTGGAGGACTGAGCCCGGCGGGCCTGTATAATGGCTCGTAACTCTTGGGCAGGTGAGGGGAGGGGAGCGGTGGACCGGATCACAATCGTGGGCCTGGGGCTCATCGGCGGCTCCATCGGCCTGGCGCTGAAGGCGGCCAAGCTCCACAGCGTGGAGGTGGTGGGCCATGACGTGACCCGCTCCGCCCTGGGAGACGCCAAGAAGAGGGGCGCCGTGGACCGCACCGAGGGCAGCCTGCGGGAGGCGCTCAAGGGCGCCGACCTGGTCGTCCTGGCGGTCCCTGTGCTCGCCATCCGGGAGGTGCTCCAGGACGCCGCGCCCCTGCTCAAGGAAGGGGCCGTGGTGACCGATACCGGCAGCACCAAGGCCCTGGTGATGGAGTGGGCGCGGGAGCTGCTGCCTCCCCATATCAGCTTCGTCGGTGGCCACCCCCTCGCCGGCAAGGAGACCCCCGGCATCGAGGCTGCCGAGGCCACCTTGTTCCGGGGCGCCGTCTACGCGCTCTGCCCCTCCCCGTCCGCCGAGGCCGACGCGGTGAAGGTGGTGGTCTGGCTGGTGGAGAATATCCTGGGGTCGCGCCCCTTCTTTGTGGACCCTCACGAGCACGATGGCCTGGTGGCGGGCATCAGCCACTTGCCCATCATCCTCTCCTCCGCCCTGGTGTCTTGCACGACGCAGAGCCCGTCCTGGCGCGAGATGTCCAAGCTGGCGGCGAACGGCTACCGCGACATCTCGCGGCTGGCCGCGGGCGATCCCACCATGAACCGGGACATCTGCCTGAGCAACCGCGAGAGCCTGGCGCGCTGGATAGACGCCTGCATCAACGAGATGCAGGCGTACCGGCGCCTCATCCTGGAGGAGGGCCCCGGCCTGGGCGAGCGTTTCAACAAGGTGTGGGAGGAGCGCGCCAGGTGGATGCTGGAGCGGGAGGGCAAGGTCAAGGAGCAGGGCCTGGATATCCCCAGCGCCGGCGACCGCATCACCTCCCTGTTCTTCGGCGAGTGGGTGACTAAGCGCACCCGGCAGATGATGGAAGGCCCTCCGCGGCCGGCCGAGCCCAAGAAGTAGGCCCATGGAGCGGCGAGTCCGGCCCCCAGCGGCCCTGCAGGGTGTGGTCGCAGTCCCCGGCGACAAGTCCATCTCCCACCGCGCCGTCCTCTTCAGCGCCCTCGCTCAGGGCAGCGCGCGCATCCGCAACTTCGCCCCCGGCCAGGATTGCCGCAGCACCGTGGCCTGCCTGCGCGGCCTGGGGGTGCAGGTTGACGAGCCGGAGCTCGGCGTAGTGGTTGTCCACGGGGGTGGCCTGCAAGGGCTGCGGGAGCCCCCCGACGTGCTGGACGCTGGCAACAGCGGCACCACCATCCGGCTCCTGACGGGCGTGCTGGCAGGCCAGCCTTTTTTCTCTGTCACCAGCGGCGATAGCTCCCTGCGCTCCCGCCCCATGGGGCGCATCATCCAGCCGTTGCGCCTCATGGGCGCCCAGGTCTGGGCGCGCTCGGGCGACAGCCGGGCGCCCCTGGCAGTCCATGGTCGTCCTTTGAAAGGCGCTCAACATCGTCTCGCCGTGGCAAGCGCCCAGGTGAAGTCGTGCCTGCTGCTGGCAGGCCTGTTCGCGGCTGGAGAGACCGTGGTCCAGGAGCCCTCCGCCTCCCGCGACCACACCGAGCGGCTGCTGCGTGCCATGGGCGCGGAGCTGCGGTCCGAGGGCAACGTGGTCACCATCCGCCCCGCCACGACGCTGCGAGCGCTGGATATAGACGTGCCGGGAGACATCAGCGCGGCGGCCGCCTGGCTGGTCGCCGGAGCGGTGCACCCCAACGCCCGGGTCACTATCAAGGGCGTGGGGGTAAACCCCACCCGGA
>JACQGV010000110.1 GCA_016199375.1 Chloroflexota bacterium
CCCACGCCCGTGGGTCCGAGGAAGATGAACCCACCGATGGGCCGCTTGGGGTCCTTCAGGCCCGCCCGCGCCCGCCGCACGGCCTTGGCGATGGTGTTGATGGCCTCGTCCTGGCCAATGACCCGCTTATGGAGGGCCTCCTCCATGTGCAGCAGCCGCTCCGACTCTTCCCGGGCGATGCGGGTCATGGGGATGCCCGTCCACATGGCGACCACCTGGGCGATGTCCTCTTCGCCCACCTCAGGCACCCCGGCCGTGCGCTCGTTGCGCCAGTCCTCCTGGAGCTTCTCGATCTTCTCGGCCAGCTTGACCTCGCGGTCCCTGAGCTCCGCCGCGAACTCATATTGCTGCGCGCTGAGGGCGGTATCCTTCTCCTTCCGCACCGACTCCAGGGCCCGCGTCGCCTCTCGCAGCGACACCGGGGTGCCGGCGCGCTTGATGCGCACCCGGCTGGCGGCCTCGTCCACCACGTCAATAGCCTTATCGGGCAGGCGCCGGTCGGTGATGTAGCGGGACGAGAGCTCGGCCGCCGCCTGCAGGGCGGGGTCGCTGATCTTGACGTGGTGGTGCTCCTCGTAGCGGCTCCTGATCCCCTGGAGGATGGCGATGGTGTCCTCCAGGGTGGGCTCTTCCACCAGCACGGGCTGGAACCGCCGCTCCAGGGCCGCGTCCTTCTCCACGTGCTTGCGGTACTCGTCCATGGTGGTGGCCCCGATAGTCTGGAACTCGCCCCGGGCCAGGGCAGGCTTCAGGATATTGGCGGCATCCACGGCGCCCTCAGCGGCGCCCGCGCCCACCACGGTGTGGAGCTCGTCAATGAACAGCATGCAGTTGCCAGCGTTCTTGATCTCCTCGATGACCTTCTTCAGCCGCTCCTCGAACTCCCCCCGATACTTGGTGCCCGCCACCAAGGACCCGATGTCCAGGGTCAGGAGCCGCTTGCCCTGGAGCATCTCGGGCACGTCGCCGGCCACGATGTGCTGGGCCAGGGATTCGACGATGGCGGTCTTGCCCACGCCGGGCTCGCCGATGAGGACGGGGTTGTTCTTGGTACGCCGCGAGAGTATCTGGATGACCCGCTCGATCTCCTTCTCGCGTCCGATGACAGGGTCCAGCTTGCCGGCCCGCGCCGCGGCAGTGAGGTCAACGCCCAACTGGTCCACCGTGGGCGTGCGGCTGGCCGTCCGGGCCCCGGTATGGGCCTGGGGTGCGTTCTGGCTCAGGATGCGGGAGATCTCCGAGCGCACCTTCTCCAGGTTTACGCCCAGGCTCTCCATAACACCGGCCGCGACCCCTTCGCCCTCGCGCAGCAGGCCCAGAAGCAGGTGCTCGGTGCCGATGTAGTGGTGGTTCAGCCGCCGGGCCTCGTCCACCGCCAGCTCGATCACCCGCTTGGCCCGCGGCGTGAGTCCCACCTCCCCCGAGACCTGCTTCTCGCCCTTGCCGATGATGAACTCGATGGCGGAGCGCACCTTGCTGAGGTCCACCCCCAGGCTGGCAAGGACCTTGGCGGCGACGCCATCTCCCTCGCGCACTAGTCCCAGCAGTATGTGCTCGGTCCCGATATAGTTGTGGTTGAACCGCTGAGCCTCTTCCTGAGCCAGAGTGAGGACCCGCCGCGCCCGCTCGGTGAACTTATCGAACCTGCTAGCCATCGTTACACCCCGCTGCTTTAGGCTCGCGCCTCCCTCGACTCCTCCTGAACTTGCTTCAGACTCAAAGCCAGCCGCCGTCGCTCGGGTTCAATCCGCAGGATCTTAAGGGTGACAACGTCGCCCTCCTTCACCACCTCCTTGGGATGCCCGATGCGACGGTCCGAGAGCTCGGAGACGTGCACCAGCCCCTCCACCGCACCCTCCACCCGCGCAAAGGCGCCGAAGGCGGCCAGCTTGGTGATGGTCCCGGTCACCAACTGGCCGACGCCGTATTTGGAGACGATCTCGTCCCAGGACTCGGGGCGGGCGCGCCGCAGGCTAAGGGCGATGCGTTTGGTCGTCGGGTCCACCTTCATGACATAGACTTCGACCTCTTGCCCGACCTGCAGGACATCCTGGGGGCTCGCGACCCGCTGCCAGGACAACTCGGAGAGGGGGATCAGCCCATCCGCGCCGCCCAGGTCCACGAAAGCGCCGAAGTTCCGGATGCCGGTCACCTTGCCCCGGCGCAGCTCCCCTTCCTTCAGCTCATCCAGGAGCCGGGTTTTCTGCTGCTCGCGCCAGTCCTGCAACGCCGCCCGCTCGGACATTATCAGGCGATTGCGGCGCCGGTTGATCTCAATGACCTTCAGCTTCAGGGACTGCCCCACCATCTGGGCCATCTGGGGGTTGTCCTCTTGCTCGCCGGCGCGCTCAAGCCGCACGCTGGCGACCTGCGAGACGGGGACAAAGCCGCTGACGCCCTCGAAGTTCACCAGCAGCCCGCCCTTGTTGTAGCCCTCCACCCGCGCCTCGAAGGTCTCCGCCCGGTCGAAGCAACGCTGTAGCAGCCGCCAGCCCTTCTCGCCCCGGGCCTTATCGAGGGAAAGCAGCACCTGGCCTTCCTGGTCAGCATTGAGCACGAAGGCCACCAGCTCGTCGCCCACCTTGAGCTTGGCCAGCCCATCGGGGCCCAGGGACTGCATCTCCCGGGCCGGGATGAACCCCTCGGACTTGGAACTGATGTCAACCAGAACGCCATCGGGGTCCACCCGCATGACAACACCGTCTACGACCTCACCCCGGCTAATGGTCTTGTAGTCATCAAGACCATCCAGGAACTCCTGCATAGGTGGTGCCGGGTTTTGTCGCATCCTCGCCTGCTTCCCTGGGCCAGGGATCACTTCCGCTGGGACGGCTTATACCTCATTATAGGGCCTCGCCAGGTATGGGTCAAAGCTCCCCAGATGATAGCCCTCCCGGGCCCAGCCTTGGGGGTATTGCACCATTCTAGTCCCACGCGCTAGCCGTCGCAAGCCCATAGCAGGGCGGGGACCCCTACGAACTGCGCTCGCACAGCGGGCCGGCTGGAATCAGTAGAAGGGAGCACCCAGGGAGCGGCTACCGCCTGATGCCAGCCCGCGCTGCCATGACCGCGGCTGCGGTGCGGTCGGAGACACCCAGCTTGGCGATCAAGTTCTGCACGTGCTTCTTGGCGGTCTCTTCGGAGATGACCAGCGCCTTCGCGACCTCTTTGTTGGTCAGCCCTTCCGTGAGCAGCCGGAGCACCTCCTGCTCCCGCTGGCTGAGGGCCGCCAGCTTCGCTCGCAGCTCCCCCTGGCCGGGCGCCTCGGGTCTGCCGAGGTGCTCCAGGGCCCGCTGCAGCAAGTTGCCCTCCACCAGGCTGCCGCCGCTGGTGACGGCGCGCACCGCCTGGAGGATCAGCTCCTGGGAGGCGTCCTTCAACAGATAGCCCGCCGCCCCTGCCCGCACCGCCTCGACGACCAGGGCCTCGTTGTCATACACGGTGAGCACGATGACTCCGGTCTGAGGGTGCTCCTTTTTGATCTGCTGGGTGGCCTCCAGGCCATCCAGGGCGGGCATCCGGATGTCCATCAGCACCACATCGGGCCGGAGCTCGTCCGCCTGCCGCACGGCCTGCACACCGTCAGCGGCCTCGCCCACCAGCTCCACATCGGAGGCCGTCTCCAGGATACAGCGCAGCCCCTGCCGCACGATGGGATGGTCATCCACCAAGAGGACTTTGATGCGGCCCATGCCAGACCTCTGCCTTCGCCCGTCTCCTGACCGCCCGCTAGGCACACGGCCTCTGCATAATACACCTCCCCACACCCCTGCGCCGCCCCGCCCTCGCCCGGCCGCTCTGAATACTCCAGTCGGGCTACCCGATCAGGTAGGCGCAGAATACTCCGCCCTGGTGATGTTGCCCGCGCGGGGGCTAGCTTACAGTGTCCTCGGCCACCGATACAGGGGGCCAGAGGCTCCGGCGGACGGAGCCCGCTCAGGCCACTCCGGCGCTGTGGAACTGGAGGGGAGCCCACAGCGCAGCGCCGAGGGGGCCAGCAGTCCGGGAAAGGGGGTGCTTGAATGGCGGTTGAGAAGACCATGGCCTCGTCCAGCCTGGCCGAAGTGGTGGACCGGATTCTGGACAAGGGTGTGGTGGTAGACGCCTGGGTCCGCGTCAGCCTGGTGGGCATCGAGATACTGGCCATCGAGGCCAGGGCTGTGGTGGCGGGCGTGGACACCTTCCTGAAGTACGCCGAGGCCGTAGGGCTGACGGCGGCGGCCGCGGCCTAGGACAGGCGGACAGTTACCAGAAGGGGTGGCCACACCCAGTGTGCCCCGCGGCGGCCGGGCTCCCCAGTGCGGCCGTGATCCCGAAGCGGCGCGGACCCACTGACGCCGGAGGCCCACAGGGGTGTGGCCATCCCAGCTAAATGGATAGAAGGCACGCAATAAGGAGGGTAGCAATGGCAACGCGACAAGAGATGCAAAACCTCGCCCAGGACATTATCGGCTCCTACGAGGCAAGGGTGGAGGGCATCGCCGGGCTCCGGGGGGATGTCGCCAGCCAGCGCCAGGCAGCGCAGTCCCAGCAGCAAGGGTTCCGGGAGGCCCACCAGGATATGGCGCAGCGGCAGCGGGCCGACCTGGCCCAGGGCCACGCCGACGTGGCAGCCGCCGAGGCCGAGCGCAAGGCCGACGTGCAGACCTGGATGGAGCAGGTGACGGCCGCTCACCAGGATATGGCGCAGCAGCAGCGGGCCGACCTGGCCCAGGGCCACGCCGACGTGGCAGCCGCCGAGGCCGAGCGCAAGGCCGATGTGCAGGCCTGGATAGATCAGGTGACCGCCGAGCACGCTGGGGCCCAGAAGGAGTGGCGGGACATGGAAGCCACCCTGGCGGCCAAGAGGGCCCACAGCGCCGCCCCGGCGAGAGCGCCGGCACCTATGGCCCCAGCCGCGCCGGAGGGGGCGCCACCCAGGAGCAAGGCGAAGAAGAGGCCGTCCCACGGACACCGGTCGGGGCGGTGACATCCATGGCCAGGGAAGGACTGACAACCCTGCTCGAGCCGCGCCCGCTGCCTAACTTTGTCGAGACGCCCTTCATCCAGGACCTGGTGGGCCGCGCCCTGACCTACCTGGCCGCCGGCTTCCCCGTCCACTTCCGCGGGGCCTCGGGCACCGGCAAGACCACCCTGGCCATGCACGTAGCCAGCAAGCTGGGCCAGCCGGTGGTGATGATCCACGGCGACGAGGAGTTCTCCACCTCCGACCTGGTGGGCAGCGACAACGGCTACCGCACGCGGAAGGTGATAGACAACTTCATCCACTCCGTCCTGAAGACGGAGGAGAGCGTGAGCCGGCACTGGATAGACAACCGGCTCACGGTGGCCTGCCGCTATGGCTTCACCCTTGTCTACGACGAGTTCACCCGCTCCCGTCCCGAGGCCAACAACGTCTTCCTCTCGGTGCTCCAGGAGAAGATGCTGGACCTGCCAGCCTCCAGAGAGGGGGAGGGCTACCTGCGGGTCCACCCCCAGTTCACGGCCATCTTCACCAGCAACCCCGAGGAGTACGCCGGAGTCTACCGGAGCC
>JACQGV010000111.1 GCA_016199375.1 Chloroflexota bacterium
CAGGCTCCTTCGACTCCGCTCAGGACAGGTCAGGGCAGGCTCCGCAGGAGAGCGGGGATGAGTATTGGGGGACACCCCAAACCCACGTCAGGGGCTGCGCCCCGTACCCCACCTATTCAACAGGGACAGGACACTAACGCACCCGCCGGGGCAACCCTAGCAGGATACCCCAACGTGGTCTGGACCTTTAGGGAACCGCCACCTTACGGCCAGTATAAGTATAGTGGGCAGGTCGGGAGGGCGCCCTAGCGGCGGCGCGGGCGGCGCCAGCGGCGCCACCAGGGCCCGCGTGGCTGATACTGGACGACCTGGCCGCGCCACACCGGGCCTCCAGGCCGGGGCACGCTCCGCCGTCCCCGTGCGAAGGTCGCGTATCCCCCCAGCAGCAGCGCCAGGCCTGTCAGGGCAAGGGCTATTCCCGTCGTCCGCGCGAAGCGGCCCCAGACCAGGCCTGCCAGCAGCAAGGCGACGCCCGCCACCACCAGGGCGCTGGCCGACGGCAGCCGGGGCCGCGGCGGCCGGGGCGGGCGCAGCTTCCGCCACCAGGGGAGGGGCTTTCCCAGGGGCTCGGCCCGGGCCAGGATCTCCTCGATCTCGCGTTCGTGGCGCAGCGGCACGGCGTCCTCCGGCGAGAGTCCTCTTTTCTACTCTATCACAGGCGGACGGGGAGCCCCAAGGGCGCCCTGGGCCCCTCCCGGCTGCAGGGCTGGTGCCCCGTCCCTTTAGCTCCTTGCAAAAGCACCCAGGTTTGCCAGCACGGCACGCTAGTGAATGCCGATACCTCACCCCCTGCCCCCTGGGATACAGGATGCAATTGACGCTCCTCGGCGAAGGGTATGATGGTCTTGATAGTGACCTGTCCATCATCATAAACGGCCTCGTCAACCAGCAGTCGCAGCAGCTCGCGCCGCTGGGCGAACCCCATGTGGTCCAGGCCCCTGCCCAGCCGCTCGGCCAGCTGTTCCACCTGTCCCGCGTAGCTCAGCGCCCGGTCCAGGTGAGCTAGCTGGCGCGCCAGCTCGTGACCGCGCTGCTCTGTGGTTGACTGTTCCTGGCGAAGCCTCTCCATCTCCTCACGCATCACAGAATCGGCGTAGAGGCCCTTGCGGTAGCCCTCCACCAAGCGGCGCTCCTCCTTGGGGAGCTGGTCAAGGCGCTCGCGGACCTGTGACAGCTCCTCCTCCAGTGCCTCCCGCGTCGCCGACTGCGGCTGGGCCAGCTTGTCCAGCTCTTGCATAAGAAGCTCGGGCCGGCGAAGGAGGGCGGTCACGGTGTCCCAGACCACGGCCTCCAAAGCTCGTCCATTGACCCACCTGCACGAACAGGGCTGGGGCTCGCCTTTGGAGTTGATGGGCGCCTTGAAATGCTCGCTGTGGTAGCAGCGATAGTAGAGCAAGCCCTTGTGGTAGCGCCCGCCCATGCTGCTGCCACAGACGTGCTTGAGCAGACCCCCCAGCAGGTAGTCGTGGCGGGTGTTGCGGCTGGCCTAGCGCAGGTTCTCGGCGAGACGCCTTTGGGCGGCCTCGAACACCTCGCGCGGGACGATGCTGGGCACCGAGGCCGGAAGCTGCTCGGCGCGGGGCTTCAGAATGTCCGCCATCTGTCGCCTGGGCTGCTTCGTGCCGGTGCCGCGCCGCCAGCGGTTCTGCCAGAGGGTGCCCGCGTACGCCTCATTGCGGAGCATGCGGGCGAGGCCGCTGGCGCGCCAGCGGGCGCCGCCGCGGGGCGGTAGGATACCCAGGCGGTTCAAGCGGTCGGCCAGGTTGATCAGGGACAGGCGCTCTTGAGTGTAGAGGTGGAAGGCCAGGCGCACGATCTTGGCCTCGTCCTCCTCCGCCACCAGGGTGGATGTCTTGGGCTCGTAGCGATAGCCGAAGCAGGCCGCCGCGCCGCTGACCACCTTGCCCCGCCGGGCTTTCTCCAGCCGCCCGCGCATGGTGCGCTCCACGATGGCCCGGCGCTCGCGGCCGGCCCGCCAGGCGTCCAGGAAGGTGAAGATGGAGGCCAGGGGTCCCTTGCTGGGAATCGACGGATCGACCCAGGCCACCTCGACGCCCGCGTCCTGAAACTGTTGCAGCACCTCGAACACCCGCCACTCGTCGCCGTCGTTCTCCGGGCGGTAGAGACGGTCCAGGGTGTAAATGACGATGCCCTGGATGGCGCGGGAGCGCGCCCAGCCCAGCATGCGCTGGAGGCCGGGGCGCTCCAGGTCCTTGCCTGTCCAGTCTTCCAGGATTATGCGGCCTGGGGACACCTCCCAGCCCAACGCGGCGGCCTTCAGCAGCCCTTGGTCGCGCTGAGTGTCCAGCGAGGTGCCCTGGTCGCGCTGGTCGGCGGTGCTGACCCTGGCGTATAGAGCTGCGGGTACCATGTATGCTCCTTTCATGTTTTGCAAAACAACACGACTTGCTTTTTCAAACAACACAACGTACCACAAGCGGCGAAGTTGTGGCGTAGATAATGCGTATTAGCTCTGGACAAAAACAAATATTTGTTTTTCCAGGCGCCCTTGGAGCTGCTGCTGCGCAGATGCGCGGCAGCTCTGCCGTTGGCAAACGCAGCGGCACCTACGGCCCGCCTCCAGCCCGCAAGATCGCCGCAACCAGGGCTGGGTCTTGGAG
>JACQGV010000106.1 GCA_016199375.1 Chloroflexota bacterium
CTGGTCTACTGCGCCCTCCCCCCCTGGGGCGAGGGCGGCCCGCTGGTGGAGCAGCCCGCCGACGACGCTGTCATCGGGGCCTATGCCGGCATCCACGGCGACCAGGGAGGAATGGCCGGCCCGCCCGCCTACACGGTCATGCCCATCCCCAGCTACTCCGCCGCCTTCCATGCCGCCTACGGCATCTGCGCCGCCCTCTACGTCCGCGAGCTGGAGGGGCGCGGCCAGAAGGTGGAGGTGCCGCTCTTGAACGCCGCCCTCTCCTTCCAGTCGGGGGGATTCATTGACCTGCCCGACCGGCCTTCGCCCCTGCCCAAGGGACGCTGGGAGCAGCCCGGCTACGCCCCCGTGTACCGCCTCTACCAGTGCGCCGACGGCAAGTGGATCTTCGTCGCCTGCGGCCACGAGCAGTTCTGGAACAAGCTCTGCCTGGCCCTAGACCGGCTCGACCTGCTCTCAGACCCCAGGTTCGCCAACGCCCCCTGGCTCATCGCCGGCGAGGACGACAACCGCGCTGCCCTGATAAGGGAGCTTACAGCCTGGTATAAGACCAAGACCGCGGACGAGTGGCTGCGCATCCTGGAGGAGGGCGACGTGCCCGCCGGCCCCGTCATGTCCCTCGACCAGATGTACACCGACCCCCAGGTGCTCCACA
The DNA here is from genome assembly GCA_016199375.1 of Chloroflexota bacterium. Lineage (GTDB taxonomy): Bacteria > Chloroflexota > Dehalococcoidia > SHYM01 > SHYM01 > JACQGV01. The sequence goes on from JACQGV010000106.1 coordinate 656, forward strand.
ACGGGATGGTGGTGGAGATCACCGACCCCGCCCTGGGGCCGACGCGGCAGCTCGCCACCCCGGTCCACTTCTTCGGCACGCCGGGCGGCCCCACCGGCCCCGCCCCGCGCCTCGGCCAGCACACCGACCAGGTGTTAGCCGAGCTGGGGTTCACGCCCGGCGAGATAGCCGCTCTACGGAAAAAGCGGGCGGTGTAAGCGATGCTCGAACACGCCTTCGCAGGCATCCGGGTCCTGGACATCACCACCTTCATAGCCGGCCCCTATGCGGGGTCCCTCCTCGCCAACCTGGGCGCCCACGTCACCAAGATCGAGCCCTTCACGGGCGACGCCTCCCGCACCCTCATCGGCGGCTGGCAGACCTGGAACAAGGGCAAGCACGGCCTGGCCCTTGACCTCGCTCGGGAGGAGGGGCGCCAGGCCCTCCACCGGATGGCCGCCCAGGCCGATATTTTCCTGGAGAACCTGCGCACCGGCGTGTTGCCGAAGCTCAAGGCCGACTACCAGAGCATCCGCGCCCTCAACCCCCGCATCATCTACTGCTCCATCTCCGCCTACGGCCGCACCGGGCCCCTCAGCTCCAAGCCCGGCTTCGACCCCCTCTGCCAGGCGCGCACCGGTATCATGCGGGCCCAGGGCGGGGACGGCGCCCCCGTCTTTCACCGCATCGCCCTCTGCGACTACGCCACGGCCGGGCTGACGGCCTGGGCCCTGGCCCTGGCCCTCTACCACCGCCAGCGCACCGGCCAGGGCCAGTACATCGAGGCGAGCCTGCTCAACTCGGGACTGGCGCTCCAGGCCGCCAACTTCTTCGATTACAGGGGTAAGCAGCCTCAGCCCCGCGTGGACCATCCCTCCGGTGTGCCCCTGGGCGCGGACGCCACCCACCGTTACTACCAGACCCGCGACTCCTGGGTCTTCATCGGCGTGCGCAGCGCCCTTGAATGGACTGCCCTCTGCCATGTCATCGGGCAAGAGGCGCTCGCCCGCGACCGGCGCTTCAGCCCGCGCGTGAACCGGCTCCGCCACCAGGCCGAGCTGACCTCCATCCTGGAGCAGGCCTTCCCGCAGCGGACGACCGCGGAATGGATGGAGGAGCTGGCTGAGCACGGCGTGCCGGCCGCGCCCGTCCACTACAGCCACCTTATGTTCGCGGACCCCCAGATCACCCACAACGACCTTCTGGCAAGATTCCAGTCCGCCGACGTGGGCCGCACTACCCAGCTCGCCAACCCCGTGAAGCTGGGCGCCACGCCGGGGAAGGAGTGGGGCCCCGCCCCCGCCATCGGCCAGCACAGCGAGCAGGTCCTGGCGTCCTACGGCTTCTCGCCAGCTGAGGTCGCGGAGCTAGAGGCGAAGGATGTGGTGAGGCAGCGTGAGGCCTGACTCGGGCACGCAGTAGCAAAGGAGGCTAGCGCCATGGCTGTGATACGGGATGCCACCATCGCCACCAAGGACGGCAAGGTCCACTTCTTGACCAGCGGCCTGGGGCGCGAGGCGGTGCTGCTGCTGCACCCCATGGGCTCCTCTTGCCATAGCTGGAGCAAGGTCATAGACGGGCTGGCCGACCGCTATCCGGTCTACGCCCTGGATATGCTGGGCCAGGGCGACTCCGACAAGCCCCGGCGCCAGTACGCCATCGAGGACTATGCCCGCAGCGTCCTTAACTTCATGCAGGCCACCGCCCTGCCCCGGGCCACCGTCGTCGGCAACTCCGTGGGCGCCATGCTGGCCGCTCAGATGGCTGTCCTGGAGCCCAGGAAGGTGCGCAAGCTGGTCCTGGTCGGCGTTCCCGGCTGGAGCGAGCAGGAGCGCAACGAGCGCCGCGCCATGATGGCGCAGACCCTGAACCCGGACGGCAGCGCCAAGCCCGCGACCCTGGAGGACCTGAAGCTCTCCTGGGCTCACCCCACCGAGGAGCTCCTCAAACAGCTCAACAGCGACCGCGCCAAGGTTGGCACCTGGCACCGTAGCGCCATGACCGCCATCCTTGACTGCGACATCCGGGCGGTCTTGCAGCAGGTCCGCGCCCCCACGCTGGTGGTCTACGGGGACAGGGACATGCTCCGCAGCAACGAGCAGTTCGTCCTGGACGCCATCCCGGGCGCGCGCCTCGCCCTCGTCCCCGACGCCGGCCACGTGCCCCAGATGGAGAAGCCGCGGGAGTTCCTGGATATCGTGCTCCCCTTCCTAGAGAAGGCGCCCTCAGAGGCAAAGACCTGATCCCCTGCCCTGTCCCGGCGCCGCGTCCGCCTTACTCCGTCAGCGGAATGCCTTTCACGAGGGATAGCAGCGTCTTGACCAGGGCCTCGCGGTTGCCGCGGCTCTTGGACACCCGCCCGATGGTGGCGTGGCCCCTCTTGGCTATGTCGGAGCCCACGCTGCCAGTGTAGTGAAATAGCCCTATCTCCTTGTCCGTCTCGGCGAGATAGAAGCCCGCCTCATCGGCCACCGGGCCCAGGTAGCCTGTGAACTTAGTCCAGCCGCCCTCCAATGCAGGGTCGCTCGCAGGGTCCGCCATTGATCCCTCCTTACTCGCTCGCCTGTCATCTTAGGCATCCTGCCCGAAAGAGGTGAGAGGGGCTGTGAACACCCTGCCCCAGCGCGGCATGAGTGCTGTCACAGCGAGGATGGGCCGCTGCCGGGCGCCCGCAACCGTTCGGCCAGCGTACCCAGGGGCACGCGCTCCTGCGTGGCCTGGGCCAGGTCCCGCACCGTCGCGGCCCCCGCGGCCAGCTCGTCGGCGCCCAGAATCACGGCATACGCCGCTCCCGTGGCGCTGGCCTGCCTCAGTTGGGCCTTCAGGCTGCGGTCGCCCAGCCCCAGCGCTGCTGCGACCCCGGCGCGGCGCAGCTCTCCCGTGACTCGCACGGCGACCGCCTTCGCCTCCTCGCCCACGAAGGCCACGAAAGCGCGCGGGGCCGCCGTCGCCGCCAGCGCAACACCCTGGCGCTTCAGGTTCAGGATGATCCGCTCCATCCCGCCCGCGAAGCCCACGCCGGGGGTCGGCGGCCCTCCCAGCTCCTGGATGAGGCCGTCGTAGCGGCCGCCCGCGCCGATCGTGCTTTGGCTGCCCTCCTGGGCGGGCTGTATCTCGTAGACCGTGCGGGTGTAGTAGTCGAGACCGCGCACCAGACGGTGGTCGAGAGTGTAGGGCACATCCAGCCCATCCAGATAGCGGCAAAGCTGCTGGAAGTGGCGGGCCGACTCCCCGTCCAGGTAGTCGAGGCTCCTGGGGGCCGCCTCCGCCAGGGCGGCGTCCTGCTTGCAGTCCAGCAGCCGCAGCGGCGCCCGCTCGAACCGAGCGCGGCAGTCGGGACAGACCTGCCCCAGATGCGGTTGGTAGTAGGCCCGCAGCGCCTCGTGGTAGCGGGGCCGGCTCTCCGGGGTGCCGATGCTGTTGAGGGCGAGCCTCAGCCCCTTCAGACCGAAAGCCCGGTAGAGCTGCCAGGAGAGGTCAATGACCTCGGCGTCCAGGGCGGCGTCGGCCTCGCCGATGGCCTCGAAGCCGAACTGGTGGAACTGGCGGTAGCGCCCGGCCTGGGGGCGCTCGTAGCGGAACATCGGCAGCAGGTAGTACAGCCGCACCGGCTGGGGCAGCGACTGCATCCCGTGCTCCAGGTAGGCCCGGCAGACCGAGGCCGTGCCCTCGGGGCGCAGCGCCAGGGTATCGCCGCCCTTGTCCTGGAAGGTGTACATCTCCTTCTGGACGATGTCGGTCTCGGCGCCCACGCTGCGCTCGAAGAGGCCGACGTCCTCAAAGAGGGGAGGCTCGATGCGGCGATAGCCGTAGAGGCGGCAGAGGCGCTCCACCTGCTGGGAGACGAAGTCCCAGTAGGGCTGCTCCTCCGGCAGGATGTCCGCGGCGCCTCGCGGGGCGCGGAACTTCGGCATGGTAGCTCCAGTATAGCGACGACGTATTGCGGGACGCCATCACAAGGTTTCCAGTGTCGCGGGTGTCACACGAGAGTGGAAGGACTAGCGGGCCACGGTGGGGGTCACCTAAGAGA
>JACQGV010000107.1 GCA_016199375.1 Chloroflexota bacterium
GGTTGGGGGACACCCCCAAACCCCTGCCAGAGTCCCGAAGGGTCGGGACTCTGGATACCCCCCAGGAAGACCTTCGCAACCGGCTCTAGTAATTGTAGGCTTTTGGCCGACGGGGGGCAATGGACGCGCCCGGCGGGCCGCAGGTTTCGGCACGGTAGCCTGCCGCCTACTTGCGTACGGTCCGGCGCGGAGGCGCGGCGAGCCACACGGTCGCTCGCGGCAGCCGCCGGCTCCTGATGGCGCCCGCCGATTCCAGGGCCACCAGGCGGCCGCGGACGCGGGCCAGGGGCTGCTGGAGCACGGCCGCCACCTCCTGGGTGGTGGCTGTCTCCACCTGGCGGAGGAAGGACAGCAAGTCGGGCGGCGGACGGCGCTCCAGCCGGCCTCGGGAGACACGCTCCACGGCCTCCTCGTAGGCGGCGTAGGGCTTCCAGCCCTCCAGCTTCACCTCCCGCCCATCCAGGCGGACGAACACCGTCGGGAAACCGGCGACGCCCAGACGGTGGCCCTCGCGCACATCCTCGAAGAAGGCCTCCTTGGCGCGGCCGCTCTCGATGGCGTCCTCCAGGGCGCCCACGCGCAGCCCCAGCGCGCCCGCCAGGTCAAGGAGCACCGGATACTCGCCGATGTTGCGCCCCTCCAGCAGCGCCGCCTCGCGCAGGCGGCGCAGGTAGCGGTCAGCCAGGGCCGGGTCCTGGAACTGGGCGGCCTTGTAGGCGATGTTGGCGGGCCAGGTGGACTCGGGCGGGTTGCGGCGCCACAGGGCAGGGTCAATGGGCATCCCCACCTTCCGGGACACCTCGAGCCAGTAGCGCGCGATCTGGCGGGCGCGGCGGGCCATGTAGGCCCTGCCCACCAGCCACTCCAGGCTGGGGATGATGCCGCCCATCCTGCGGGTGACCTGTAGCTGGGGGCCATAGGTCACCTGGAGTCGGCGCAGGGTGGGCTCCAGGCCCCAGCACCAGGAGCAGGCGGGGTCGGTATGATGGACCACGTCAACAATCGCCATGGGGGCCTCGCTCTGCGCATTATAGGCCGCGCCCAAGGCAGCTTGGGAAGAGGCCCATGCTATAATTCGACCCGAAGCAAACCTTATAGGAGTAGGCTTGAGCCAGGGGCCCGGCCCGGCCACCGTAATCGCCATTGACGGCCCGGTGGCGGCTGGTAAAACGACTATCGGCTCGGCGGTGGCGCAGCGTCTGGGCTATCGTTTCCTCGACACGGGCAGCATGTACCGGGCGCTGACCTGGCTGGCGCTCCAGCGCGGCATCAGTCCGGAGGATGGAGCGGCGCTGGGACGGCTGGCCGCGGAAACGACGATGGCGCCGCCGGCGACGGGGGCTCCGGGGAAGGTGGCTCTGGTGGTGAACGGGGCGCCTCTGGGGCCCGAGCTGCGGAGCGCCGGGGTGGAGCGCGCGGTCTCGGCGGTATCGCGGCACCCCCAGGTGCGGCAGGCGCTGGTGGCGCGCCAGCGGGAGATCGCCCGCGGCGGACGCCTGGTGATGGTGGGGCGCGATATCGGTACTGTGGTCATGCCCGACGCCCCCCTTAAGGTCTACCTGGACGCCTCACCCCAGGAGCGGGCCCGCCGGCGCCAGCGGGAGCAGGCGCAGCAGGGCGAGCCGGCGGATCCGAGCTCCGTCCTGGAGGAGCTAGCGCGCCGGGACCGTCTGGACAGCCAGCGGTCGCTCTCCCCGCTCCAGCCCGCCCCCGATGCCCGCGTCATTGATACCCAGGGACTGACCCCGGAGGAGGTGGTGGAGCAGGTGCTAAAGTTGTTGGGTAGGGTGGAGGTGTGAAAACTCTCTATTCCCCCCTGAGGGCGGTGACAGTGGTCCTCCTGCGGCTGTTTGCCCGCTGGCGGGTGGAGGGGCTGGAGCACCTGCCGTCCGGGCCCCTTATCATCGCCTCGAACCACCTCTCGCTGGTAGACCCGCCCCTGCTGGTGGCGAGCCTGACGCGACGGGTGCGGTTCATCGCCAAGCGAGAGGCCTTCTTCAACCCCTTAATGGCCCCGCTGTTGCTGGCAGGCCAGTCCATACCGCTGAACCGCGGCGCGGTGGACCGCCGCGCCCTGGCCACCGCCGAGGCCCACATCAAGGCTGGAGGAGCCCTGGCCCTCTTCCCCGAAGGGCAGCGGAGCCGCAACGGCCAGCTGCAGCCGGGGAAGGCGGGCGTGGGATTCCTGGCGCTGCGGACAGGGGCACCCCTGTTGCCCGTGGCCATCACCGGCACGGAACGGCTGCGCTGGCCCTGGCAGGCCCTGCTGCGGCCTGCCGTCACGGTGCGGTTCGGGGCGCCTTTCTCCGTGGGCGGGCCGGTGGAGAGACCGGAGCGACAGTCGGCCCAGGCCCGCACCGATGAGATAATGGAGCATATAGCGGCGCTACTGCCGGAGCCGCGCCGGGGGGCCTATGGGGGGCTCGTAGACGGGGCCAGGACGGCGACGCCCCTGGGCCTGGCCTACGAGCAAGGGACCGAGGATGCAAGTTAGGCTAGCGCGGGAGTACGGCTTCTGCTTCGGGGTGCGGCGCGCCATCGAGCTGATGGAGACCACGGCCATGCAGGGGGCGGTGGACAGCTTCGGGCCCGTCGTCCATAACCCCCAGGTTGTGCAGAAGCTGTCCACCAAGGGCGTCACCGTCATAGACAACCTGGCCAACGCGCGCAGCAGCCAGGTGGCCATCACCGCCCACGGCGTGGGTCCCGATGTCATCGCGGAGATGCAGCAGCGGGGGCTGGAGGTGGTGGACGCCACTTGCCCCATCGTTAGCATCTCCCAGAAGAATGCCCGGCGCCTCATTGACGACGGCTACTTTGTGGTCATCTACGGCGACGCCAACCACAGAGAGGTCAAGGGCGTGCTGGGGTGGTGTCGCGGCCAGGCCATCGCCACCACCAACCTTGCCGATGTAGTGGCCCTGGAGGACGGGATGCCGCGGCGGCTGGGGCTCCTCTCCCAGACGACCCAGAACCCGACCGCCTTCGCCAACTTCGTGAACCAGGTCATGGGGGCGCTCCTGGACCGGGTGGACCAGGTAGAGGTGGTGAGCACGCTCTGCAACGCCACCTCCAAGCAACAGGTCGCGGCCCTGGAGCTGGCCGCCGAGGTGGAGGCCATGGTGGTGGTGGGCGGCAAGCAGTCCGCCAACACCAAACACCTGGCGGAGGTGGCCGCGGCCAAGGGCCTGCCCACCCACCACATCGAGAGCGCCGCCGATCTGCGTCCGGAGTGGTTCTGCGGCCTCCAGGTGGTGGGCGTGACCGCCGGCGCCTCCACTCCGGATGACGTCGTCCAGGACGTGGTGGCCCGCCTGCAGGAGATGGGCTAGGGGCCTATCCAACAACCCTCACCCCCTGTCCCCCTCTCCCTGGGCAGGGAGAGGGGGGAAGAAAGGGTAACTGGGGGATACCCCCAGACCCCCGCCAGAAGGGGCTTTGCCCCCTCTGGATTCTCCCATGGGGACCGTTATTGGATAAGCTCTAGGGGCGGGCCCGATCAAGGCGCCGCCCGCTTCCGAGGTGGGAATAGCGTATGTGCGGCATCGTGGGCTACGTGGGGAAACGCCCCGCCCTACCCATCCTCCTGGAGGGGCTGAAGCGGCTGGAGTACCGGGGCTACGATAGCGCCGGCATCGCCGTCATCACCCCCCGGGGCGAGCTGGCCCTGGACAAGGCGGTGGGCAAGCTGAGGGCGCTGGAGGGCTCCACCAGGGCCCGCGCCCTGCCGGGCACCATCGGCATCGGCCACACCCGCTGGGCGACCCACGGCAAGCCCAGCCAGGTGAACGCCCACCCCCATACCGACGGGGAGGGGCGGGTGGCCGTCATCCACAACGGGATCGTCGAGAACTACCTGGAGCTGAAGCGCGAGCTGGCCGCCCAGGGCCGGCGCTTCGTCTCCGAGACTGACACCGAGGTACTGCCCCATCTCATCGCCGGGTTCATGGCCCAGGGGGTGGGGCTGGCCGAGGCGGTGCGGGCGACCCTGGGCCGCATCCGCGGCGCCCATGCCATTGTGGCGCTAAGCCCCCAGGAGCCCGGCGTGATCGTGGCAGCGCGACTGGGCCACGCCGGCGCCGTGGTGATAGGCTACGGGGAGGGGGAGATGTTCGTCTCCAGTGACCTGCCGGCCCTCCTTCCCCATACCAGGCGCATCGCTGTTTTGGGCAACGGCGAGGTAGCCACCGTGACCGCGGCAGGAGCCAGCTACTGCGACAGCCAGGGGCGTGCCGTGGTGAAGGAGCCCCAGACCTCGTCCCTGGACCCCCTCTCGGCGGCCAAGGGCGGCTACAAGCACTTCATGCTCAAGGAGATCTCGGAGCAGCCGGAGGTGGTGCTCGACTCCTTGCGGGGCCGGGTGTTGTTCGATCCCCCCACCATCCTCGCCGACCAGGAGGTGCCCTTCACTGCGGCCGAGGCGCGACGCCTGCGGCGGGCGGTCCTGGTGGGCATGGGGACCAGCCTCCATGCGGCCATGGTCGGGCGGCTGATGCTGGAGCAGATCGCGGGGCTGCCCGCGGAGGTGGACAATGCCTCCGAGCTGCGCTACCGGGACCCGCCCCTGGACCGGCAAGACCTCGTGGTTGCCGTCACCCAGTCGGGCGAGACGGTGGACACGCTGGCGGCCATGGTGAACGCCAAGCAGAAGGGGGCGCGGCAGCTCGCCATCTGCAACGTGCCCGGGAGCCAGGCGACTCAGGTGGCGGAGGGCACCATCTCCATCCGCGCCGGCCTGGAGATCGGGGTCGCCAGCACCAAGACCTTCGTCGGCTCCATGCTGGCCCTGTACCTCCTGGCCATCCACCTGGGCAGGCTCCGCGGCACCGTGGACCCGCCCCGCCTCCAGGAGCTGGTGCGTGACCTGGCGCCGCTGCCCGCCGCCATGGGGCGCCTCCTGGAGCGCCAGGACGAGTACCGCGCCCTGGCCCAGCGCTTCTCCAGCTCCGAGCACTTCCTGTTCCTGGGGCGGGGCATTCAGCACCCCATCGCCATGGAAGGGGCGCTGAAGCTCAAGGAAGTGAGCTACATCCATGCCGAGGGCTACGCGGCCGGCGAGATGAAACACGGCCCCATCGCCCTGATAGACCGGTCGCTGCCGGTGGTGGCCATCGCCGTCCGCGACGCCCTGTACGACAAGATGCTCAGCAACATCTTCGAGGTGAAGGCCCGGGACGGCATCGTCATCGCCCTGGGCACCGAGGGAGACCAGGAGCTCGGGGAGCGCGCCGACCACGTCATCTGGGTGCCCCCGGCCTCGCCCTGGCTGGCGCCGCTCCTGACGGTGGTGCCTTTGCAATGCCTGGCCTACGAGATCGCGGTGCGGCGCGGCTGCGACGTGGACCAGCCCCGGAACCTGGCGAAGACGGTGACGGTGGAATAGGCGCCCCTTGCGGGCCCCCTTTACAGCTTCGCTATAATCGCTCTGGAAGCTCCCTAGGAGGTGCCGCGATGCCCGCAGCCCAGCCCCCGGTGTCCAAGTTCGGGATCTACATGAACAAGCAGACCTGCTACTGCGTCCGCATCAACTCGCCCTACTGGCTCCCGGAGGAGAAGGAAGGCTGGGTGATGGTGACCCCGGAGGTCAACGCCACCATCCTCAAGATCCGGGAGGAGGCGGTCAAGAAGAAGCTGGTCAAGGCCGACGACAAGGACAAGGTCGTCTGGGAGCCCATCAAAGCCTAGGCTGTCACAAAACCCTTCACCCTCGTGCCCCCTCTCCCTGGCAAGGGAAGGAGGCAGAAGGCGCGGTGCCGGTTCCCGCTGCGCCTCCGCGCTCTGAGCATGCCTGCCCGGCTGGCTCTCGCCCCAGCCGTTATCTGACCCTCCCATCAGTGCTAACCTGGGGTGCTATGGTTTCTGTCAGGCGCCGTCCGCCGCCCCCCGCGCCCTTCATCGAGCCGCTGCAGGTGGCCCTGACCGACGTGGCCCACCGTGGCGAGGCCCTGGGGCGGGCCGCCGGGCAGGTGGTCTTCGCCGCCTACGGCATCCCCGGCGAGGAGGCCACCGTCCTGGTGGAGCACGCTCACAAGTCCTTCCTAGAGGGACGGGTGGAGCGGGTGGCGACCCCCTCGCCGCACCGGGTGGCGGCGCCCTGCCCTTACTTCGGCCGCTGCGGCGGCTGCCAGTGGCAGCACGTGGACTACCCCTTTCAACTGGCGCTGAAGGAGCGGGTGGTGCGGGAGGAGCTGCGGCGCCTGGGCCACTTCGACGAGCCGCCGGTGGCGCCCGTTCTGGGCGCGCCTGAGCCCTGGCACTATCGCAACCACGCCCGTTTCACAGTCGGGCGGCGCGGCGACGTGGGCTTCGTGGCGCGCAATGGCCGCACCTTCATACCCATCGAGCGCTGCCTCATCATGCATCCCACCATCAACGCGGTGCTGGCGGACATGCAGGGGCACTGTCCCCCCGTCCACCAGCTCTCGGTGCGGGTCGGGGTCAACACTGGCTCCCTCCTGATTCAGCCCAAGCTACCGGCGGAGGAATGCGCGTTCCCCACGGGCCAGAGCGCCTATCAAGAGCTGTTTCTGGGCGAGCGTTTCCACATCTCGTCGCCGTCATTCTTCCAGGTCAATGTCGCCCAGGCCGAGGCGCTCGCCCGGCTGGTGTTGGAGTGCCTCAATCTCCAGGGCGGCGAGACTGTCGTGGACGCCTACGCGGGCGTGGGCACCTTCGCACGGCTGCTGGCGCCGCGGGTGCGCCAGGTCATCGCCGTCGAGGAGGCGGCCTCCGCCGCCGGCGACGCCCTGATCAACCTGGGGGCGCTGGCCAACGTGCGTTACCTGACAGGGAAGGCCGAGGAGCTGCTGCCGGAGCTGGGCCAGGCGCCGGACGCCGTCATCCTGGACCCGCCCCGGGCCGGCTGCGACCCCAAGGTTATCCAGGCGCTCCTGGCGCGGCGGCCCCGGCGGGTGGCCTACGTCTCCTGCGACCCTGCCACCCTGGCCCGCGACCTGCGCGTGCTGGTGGACGGCGGCTATGCCCTGCGCCAGGTCCAGCCCGTGGATATGTTCCCCCAGACCTACCATATCGAGTGCGTCGCCACCCTGGAGTGGCCCCCCGAAGCGCCCCGGGCGAACGGCGCGGCGGCCCCGGTAGCAGCGCGGGCTCCCCTGGTGCTGGCCTCGGCGTCGCCGCGCCGCAAGGAGCTGCTGCCCTTCCTCGACCTGGCCTTCGAGACCGAGCCCGCGGAGGGCGTCGAGGAGGGGAGCGCCGAGGGCGGGGGCCCGGAGGCCCCTTTGACAGGCTCAGGGCAGGGCCTGGCGGTGGCGAACGCCCTGGCCAAGGCCCGCCAGGTTGCGGCGGGCGCCCCGGAGAAGCTGGCCCTGGCCGCCGACACGGTCGTCGTGGATAACGCGGGCGCTGTCCTGGGCAAGCCCCGCGACGCCGCCGAGGCGCGGGCGATGCTGCTGCGCCTGCGGGGCAAGGAGCACGACGTCGTCACCGGCCTGGCATTCGTGCATGGCGCCAGAGGGATCGAGGCCACATCCCATGAAGCCACCCGCGTACGGATGCGGGACTACAGCGACGACGAGATCGAGGCGTATGTGGCCTCCGGCGACCCTCTCGACAAGGCGGGCGCCTACGCGATCCAGTCGCAGTCGTTCCATCCAGTGGAGTCGTGGGAGGTCTGCTACCAGAACGTGGTGGGGCTGCCCCTGTGCGCCCTGCTGGACCTCTTGCGCGCCCAGGGCGTCGCCGCCGGCGGGCGGCCCCTGTGGGCGCTGCCGCCCGAGTGCCGGGCCTGCCCCCAGGCGGGACGCCTGACCACAGGACGAGCTGGCGTGCTCCCTGCCAGCGACGGTGGTCGCTGAGGTGTTGCGAAAGCTCAAGGCGCTGCTCCCGGTTGAACCCGATAAGAGCCTATCCAACAACCCTCACCCCCTGTCCCCCTCTCCCTGCCCAGAGGGAGAGGGGGGAAGAAAGGGGAACTGGGGGATACCCCCAGACCCCCGCCAAAATCCCGACCCTTCGGGACTCTGGACTCCCCCATGGGAACCGTTATTGGATAGTCTCTAAGGCGCTTGGCATGAACCTCTTACAGCGCACCCTCGCCGCCATCGAGCCGCCCGCTGAGGCCGCCGCCGAGGCTGCCCGGCGCCGCCAGGACACCCTCACCAAGCCTCCGGGCAGCCTGGGCCGCCTGGAGGAGCTCTCGGTCCAGCTCGCTGCCATCACCGGCCAGGCGCGCCCTAAGCTCGGGCGCGCTGCCATTATCGTCATGGCCGCCGACCACGGCGTGGCCGCGGAAGGGGTGAGCGCCTACCCCGCCGAGGTCACGCCCCAGATGGTGCTCAACTTCCTGCGGGGCGGCGCCGCCATCAACGTGCTCGCCCGCCACGTCGGAGCGCGCATCGTGGTGGTGGACATGGGCGTGGCCGCCGAGCTCCCCAGAGCCGATGGGCTGGTGTCCGCGAAGATGGCCCTCGGCACCGCCAGCATGGCGCGCGGGCCCGCCATGAGCCGGGAGCAGGCGGGGCGCTGCCTGGAGACCGGCATCGAGGTACTGGAGCGGGAGGCGGCCTGGGGGCTCGACCCTTCGACAGGCTCAGGGCTCGGCCTGGTCGCGGCGGGCGACATGGGCATCGGCAACACGACGGCCGCCAGCGCCATCACGGCCGCTATCTGCGGCCAGCCGCCGGAGCGGGTCACCGGGCGGGGCACCGGCGTGGACGACGCCGGGCTCCGGCGCAAGGTCGAGGTCGTGCGCCGGGCGCTGGAGGTGAACCGTCCCGACCCCACCGACGGCCTGGACGTGCTGTCCAAGGTGGGCGGCTTCGAGATCGGCGGCATGGCGGGCGTGATGCTGGGCGCCGCCGCCCGCCGTATCCCGGTGCTGCTGGACGGCTTCATCGCCGGCGCGGCGGCGCTGGTGGCGGCGACTCTCTGTCCGGGCGTCAAGCCGTACCTGATCGCCGCCCACCGCTCGGTGGAGGCGGGCCATGCCGTGGCGCTCCAGCACCTGGGGCTGCGTCCCATCCTGGACCTGGAACTGCGGCTGGGCGAGGGCACAGGCGCGGCGCTGGCGATACCCATCGTCCAGGCGGCGGCGAAGGTGCTGGACGAGATGGCGACCTTCGGCGAGGCAGGGGTCAGCGAGGCGGCTACAAAGGAGCCCAGGTGAACATGCTCGACGAAGACGGAATGCGGGGCAACCTCGATTCCTGGTTTCGCATGCAAGACAAGGTAATCGCAAGCAACCGCACAGAGTTCGAGACGGAATACACTTGGCTGGACAAGGCGATCGAGTTGCTTTGGGATATCCAGATATTCGTCAACGACAAGAACCAGCCTCTGCGCCAGCGTCGGGCGCAAAGCCTGGATACACAACGCGCCACCAACGTAGTAGTGAATCTGGTCAACGACGCTATGGGCAGTTTGATAAGCGCCACCCGCCTCCTTCTGTTCGGCGCGCACCCTGACGCCTTCGCCCTTGTCCGAAGTGCTTTCGAAGCATGCTGCTACGCCGAGTATTTTGCCCGCCACCCTGACACCGTCAAATCCTACATGGAGCTCGAAGACCTGCTTAGTACAGACCCAACGATCAGTCTTGGGACGAAACTTCGTGAACGCAAGCTGTCCATTGGGCATGTGCGTAAGGAATTGGAAACGCACGATCGGGAAGACAGGAGCGCCTTTTACGCTCTGCTATGCAACTTCGGAGCACACCCCTCTCCGAAGCGAGTAGGTCTAAGGTTGTCATCGCCTGGCGGAGCTGTACTTGCGGCAGTGTCCGCGAGCACCCCAGGTTGGAGCCGTGCTGATTGGACACACGATTGCGCAATCAGCCTCATAGCAGTGGCCAAGTATGCCGTTGAACTCTTACCTGAGCACTACCCTGAATGGTTCGCCTCGGAGCACTCATTGGGGGAACGCCTAAAGTCACTGGCTCACCAATATCGGGCGATAAAACCTTGAAGCCGGAGCGCTGGCCATGGGCTTCCTGACGGCCCTTTCGTTCCTCACCATCCTGCCCGTCGCGCGGTTCGCCGGGCGCACGCCGGAGCGGGTGGGGCGCTCCCAGCTCTACTTCCCCATCGTCGGGCTGCTGTTGGGCCTGGCCCTGAC
>JACQGV010000114.1 GCA_016199375.1 Chloroflexota bacterium
CTGGACCGCGCCGCCGCCGGCTCCCTCTCTCCCGCCGGCGTCCGGGAGCTGTCCCGCGAGCCGCTCCGCCTGCGCCGGACCTTGCAAGGCCAGCTGGCCCGGCTGGAGGGCAAGGGCAGCCGCCGGGGGCGCGCGCGCGCCTTGAAAAAGCTGGTACAATCCTGGGACGAATGGGGCCCGGCGCGGCGCCGGGACCTGCTGCTGGAGTTCGTGGAGAGGATCACCGTCGGCCCCACCGGCACGACGATAAGCTTGCGGGCCTAGCCCGTCGGCCCGTCGAAAGGAAGGGAGCATGGAGAGCGCCACCATCCCGCAGAGCCCCAGCCTGGCTGAAGCCGCAGCCATGATGGGGCTCCACCTCGATCAGGTAGTGGAGCCTGCCGAACGCTTCGTCACCCTCAACGGGCTGCGTTTCCACTATCTGGACTGGGGCGCTGCTGGACAGCCGTACCTATTGCTACTCCACGGGGGGTTCCAGACCGCCCATAGCTGGGACTTCTTCTCCCTGGCCATGCGCCGGAGCTACCACGTCCTGGCTTTGGACCAGCGCGGCCACGGGGACACCGACTGGGCGCCGGATGGCGAGTACAGCGCCGAGGCCCATCAGCGTGACCTGGACGCCTTCGCGGCGTCCCTGGGCATTGAGAGGCTCGCGGTCTGTGGACTATCCATGGGAGGACGCAACGCCTTCACCTTCGCCGCCCGTCGCCCCGAGCTGGCGAGGGCCTTGGTGATCGTGGACGTGGGCCCTGAGATCCGCCGCCGCGGGGTGGACGCGATCCGCCGCTTCATCACCCGGCGGGACGAGCTCGACTCCTTCGAGGCCTTCGTCCAGCGCGCCCACCGCTTCAACCGGCGCCGGCCCCTGGAGCAGTTCCGTGGCAGCCTGCGCCACGCCCTGAAAGAGCTGCCCAACGGCAAGTGGACCTGGAAGTACGACCAGCGCCTGCGCGACCCCTCCCGGCGCTTCCGCAGCTCTAACGAAGACGAGCAGGCCACCCAGCAGGCCTGGGAGCGGGTCAAGAGCATCCGCTGTCCCACCCTCATCGTGCGGGGCGAGGTCAGCGATATCTTCTCGGAGCATGACGCCGCCAAGCTCCACGCCGCCATCCCCAGCAGCCAGCTTGTCGTAGTGCCGAGGGCGGGGCACCTGGTCCAGGGTGATAACCCCGTGGCCTTCGAGGCCGCAGTCCGGCCTTTCCTGGAGTCCCAGGCCGCGCGCTTCCGTTGACCGCCGCGCCCGGCCACCCTATAGTGAAGGTGGGCAAGGAGACCGGGTGGTCGCTCCCCGGGCGACTGGGGGGAGGAAAGTCCGAGCTCCACCGGGCAGGATGCTGGCTAACGGCCAGGCGGGGTGACCCGACGGAAAGTACCACAGAAACAGACCGCCCGCCGGAAGGCGGGTAAGGGTGAAATGGCGGGGTAAGAGCCCACCGGCGGACCGGGCAACCGGCCGGCCGGGCAAACCCCATCCGGAGCAAGGCCAAATAGGAGGGCATATGGGCGCCCGGCCCGCCCTCGGGTTGGCCGCTTGACACCGGCAGCGATGCCGGCGCAGAGGGATGGCCACCGCCCTTCCCTGTAAGGGCACAGAACTCGGCTTACAGGTCTCCTTGCCCCAATCCCTTGATCCAACCCTGGCGCAAGCCCTAGCCCCCGACCCTGCGGGACTCTGCACTCCTCCCTCAGCAGAGGAAGTTTGCAGGTGAGCAGGCGGTGCTATATGCTCACTCCACGCCGGGCTACGCTCACCCTGGAAAGCTGGCGTAGGGATGCTGCTAAGGACAGAAGGAGGCGCGGTCGTGCCATACGCAGGGATGCTAGCAGAGACTACGAGCGTGCGCGGGTTTGGGGGCGCTGACATCTCCGCCTATTTCGCCCGACCCCTGGGCGCGGGGCCCTATCCAGGCATCGTGCTCATCCACCACGTGCCCGGCTGGGACGAATGGTACTGGGAGGCCACCCGCAAGTTCGCCCACCATGGCTACGCTGCCATCTGCCCCAACCTATATCATCGCGAGGGGCCGGGCAGCCCCGACGACGTGGCGGCCAAGGTCCGCGCTGCGGGAGGTGTCCCCGACGACCAGGTCATCGGTGATGTGGAAGGGGCGCTGCGCTGCCTGCGCTCGTTGCTCTACAGCACTGGCAAGATCGGCGTCATGGGAAGCTGCTCTGGCGGGCGCCACGCCTATCTCGCAGCCTGTCTCCTGAAGGGTTTTGATGCCGTGGTGGACTTGTGGGGTGGGCGCGTTGTGATGGCGAAGGAGGAGCTCAGCCCCAAGCAACCTGTAGCCCCCCTGGACTACACCGTGGACCTGCCGTGCCCGCTGCTGGGTCTGTTCGGCGAGGAGGACCGCAGTCCCACCCCCGCGCAGGTGGCGCAGCACGAGCAGGAGCTCAAGAAATGTGGCAAGAGCTACGAGTTTCACATGTACCCCAAGGCCGGCCACGGCTTCTTTTACTACGACCGGCCGAACTACCGTCAGGAGCAGGCGGTGGATGGGTGGAACAAGGTCTTTGCCTTCTTTGAGAAGCACCTGCGCCCGGCATCCTAAGGACTACTGCCTTGACTTCTAAACCGTTCGTGGAGAGCCCGTCGAACCACGGAGCGCTTGAGCAGCGGATTGCTCCGCCCTTCGACAGGCTCAGGGCGGACGGAATAGGCGCCGGGTTTACAGATCAATACAGGGGTTCTGAGTGGTAGGGGCATGAGGGGCGAGAGTATGGCGGTGACGGCCCGTAAGACGTCCAGCGTCCTCCTCTGCGTCGGCAGCAGGAAGGGACTGTTTCTGCTACGCAGCGACCAGCAGCGCCGACGCTGGAGAGTATCAGGGCCCTTCCTCCCCGGCCAGGAGGTGAACCATGCCGTGTTGGATGCTCGCACCGGCGTCCTTTACGCCACCGCCAACGACGTGGTTTTCGGTTGCCGCATTGTTTTGTCGCCGGACTATGGGACCACCTGGAAGGACGCCAAAGTTAGCCCCCGGTTCCCCGCGGAGTCCGGCCTGAAGCTGGAGCGGCTGTGGCGGATCGAGCCGGGGCGCCCTGCGGAGCCGGGCGTCCTCTACTGCGGCGTGGCGCCCGCCGCCCTGTTCCGCTCGGAGGACGGCGGCGACACCTGGTCAGAGGTCAGCGGCCTCACGGCGCACCCGTCCCGGCCCCAGTGGGAGCCAGGCGCCGGAGGGCTGTGCCTGCACTCCATCGTGCTCGATCCATCCGCTCCCCGGCGGATGTGGGTCGGCATCTCCGCGGCGGGCGTATTTCGCACCGACGATGGCGGCGACACCTGGCGGCCGCTGAACAAAAGCGTGCGGGCGGATTTCATGCCGGAGAAGTATCCAGAGTTCGGCCAGTGCGTGCATCACCTGGTGCTGGCCCCCGGCGGGGCCCGGCGTTTGTACCAGCAGAACCACTGCGGCGTATACCGCAGCGACGACGGCGCCGCCTCCTGGCGCGAGATCAGCGCGGGCCTCCCTTCCGACTTTGGTTTTAACATCGTCGCGCACCCTCGCCGGCCGGACGTGGCCTATGTGGTGCCACTCCAGGGTGGCGAGTTCCGTTGCCCGCCTGGGGGCCGACTCCGCGTCTATCGCACCGACGACGCCGGCGCCACCTGGTCGCCGCTGAGCAAAGGACTGCCGCAGCGCAATAGCTTCATGGGCTTCTACCGCGAGGCTATGTGCATGGACGCCCTGGAGCCCGCGGGCCTCTACCTGGGCACCAACACCGGCCAGCTCTATGCCAGCGCCGACGAGGGCGACACCTGGCGTCGCATCGCTGCCACCCTGCCGCCCATCTC
>JACQGV010000109.1 GCA_016199375.1 Chloroflexota bacterium
CACCAGCACCTCCACGTAGGGCAGCACGATGGCGGAGAGGCGGTTGGCCTGCATGTTGGCATCGAAGTGCTCTCGATTCTGCGCCTGGAAGTTGCGGGAGTTCACCCGCTCCCGCGAGAGGGCCTGCACGACCCGCACCCCGCTGATGTTCTCCTGGAGCGCCCCGTTGACCGCCGAGATCGCCATGCGCACCCGCAGAAAGATGTCCCGTGAGTAGCGCTGCCAGACCAGCAGGAAGACCGCCAGGGCGGGCAGCACGCTCATGGTGATGAGGGCCAGCTTGACGTCCAGCAGGAAGACCGCCACCAGGACGCCCACCAGGGTCAGCAGCTCCGCCGCCACGCTGATGAACCCGCTCTCCAGCAGCTCCTCCAACTGGCCGGTGTCGTTCTGGACCCGAGACATGATGCGCCCGGCCTCGTTGGAGTCGAAGAACCCCAGGGAGAGCTTCTGGAGATGCTTGAAGAGCGTCACCCGCAGCCCCAGCATCACCCCCTCGCCCACCCGCGTCATGGAGGCCAGCTCCACCCACTGGGCGAGCCAGTTGACCCCGCTGTTGGCGAAGAAGGCGATGACGATGAGGTTGAGATGGGCCAGGTCCTTGGTGGTGACGAAGGTGTCTATGGCGAGGCGGATGATCCAGGGGCTGGCCACAGAGGTGGCGGTGAACAGCAGCATGCCCACAGAGCCCAGGGCGATCTGCGCCTTGTAGGGGGAGAGGAAGCGGGCCAGGCGGGCCACCACCTGGTGGTCGTAGACCCGGCCCAACTCCTCGTCCTCGAACTCCCAGTCCAGGACGCCGCGGAGGGCCTGGGGCCGTTGGGGCCCCGAGCGCGCGGCACCGCCGTGGCCGTGCCAGTGCATCGCTACGAGGCCCCCTCGACGGTGGTCAGCCTGGCGGGGTCACCCAGGAGCCCCAGGGCGTCTCGGGGCTCGCCCTGGTCGCGGGCGAAGGCCTCCTCGATGGTGGGGATGGTGGCCCGGGCCGCCCGCTGCAGCTCACACACCTGATAGTAGCGCCCTCGCGAGGCCATCAGCTCCTGATGGGTCCCCCGCTCCACGATGCGCCCCTCATCGAGGAAGAGGATCAGGTCCGCGTCGCGGGCGCTGGACATGCGCTGGGTGATGATGAAGGTGGTCCGGCCCCGCATCAGCTCCTCCAGGGCCTGGCGCAGCTGCTGCTCGGTCTCCGTGTCAACGCTGGACGTGGAGTCGTCCAGGATCAACACCGGCGGGTTGAGCAGGATGGTGCGGGCGATGGCGACCCGCTGCTTCTGGCCTCCCGAAAGGGTCACCCCCCGCTCCCCCACCCAGGTGTCGTAGCCCGCCGGCAGGCTGGCGATGAAGTCGTGGAGCTGCGCGGCGCGGGCCGCCCGCTCGACCTCCTCCGGGGCGGCGTCCACGGCGCCATAGGCCAGGTTGTCCCGGATAGTGGCCGAGAAGAGGAAGACATCCTGGAGAACGATACCCACGTGGCGCCGCAGGGAGACCAGCGTCAGGTCCCGGATGTCGCTGCCGTCTATGGTGATGGCGCCTGCGAGCACGTCATAGAAGCGCGGTATCAGGTTGACCACGCTGCTCTTGCCGCTCCCGGTGGTGCCCACCAGGGCCACCTTCATGCCGGGGGCGGCCACGAAGCTGACATTGCGCAGCACCGGGGTAGAGTCGTAGGCGAAGGTGACATCGTGGAAGGCTACCTCGCCGCGCACGCCCGACAGCTCGCGGGCGCCGGGGCGCTCTTGCACGGGCGAACGGGCATCCAGCACCTCGTAGATGCGGGCCCCCGCCGAGGTCGCCCGGCTATAGAGGTTCAGGGCCCAGCCCATCATCCGCACCGGCATGGCCAGCATGGTGAGGTAGAAGATGACCTGGGTGAGCTGGCCGGCCGTCAGATCGCCCCGCAGCGCCTCGCGGCTCCCGTACCACAGCACCAGCCCCGTGGCCACCATGACCAGGAAGGACATGAACGGGGCATGAAAATTGTAGAGCTTGGCCGCGTCAATGCCGGCGCCGTAGACCTCCGTGGCCTTGCGGGCGAACTTCTCCTCCTCGTAGCGCTCGCGGTTGAAGGCCTTGACCACCCTTATACCCGCTAGGTTCTCCTGGAGAACGGTGCTCAGCTCCCCCAGCTTGTCCTGGACTCGGTTCCACAGATAGCGCAGCCGCGGGGTCACTGTCAACGCCCGGTAGGAGACGAGGGGCAGGAGGGCCAGGCCCACCATAGCCAGCTTCCAGTTGATAAGGCTCAGGAGGACCACCGTGCCGGTGATGAGCACCAGGAGCTGGCCCACCCGAATGAGGCCGAAGGCCACCCACCAGCGCACCTGCTCCACGTCCTGGGTCGCCCGGGACATGAGCTGGCCGGTCTGGGCGCGGTCATGGTAGGCGAAGCTCAGGCTCTGGATCTTGTCGTACAGGGCATTGCGCAGGTCGTAGGCGACGCCCTGCGAGACGCCCTCTGTCAGATAGCTGTGGCCGAAGGCGGCCAGGCCCCGCAGGACTGAGACAGCGACCAGGGCCAGGGCGAGCGCCACCAGGACCGCGAACGAGCCCCGGGACAATCCCTGATCTATGGCCTCGCCCAGAAGCCTGGGGACGGCCAGGGAGAGCAGGGTGGAGAGCAGCAGGAAAAAGCTGGCGGCTGCTAGCTGGCGGCGGTACGGCCTCAGCAGCCCCAGCAGTCGCAGCAGCATCCTCAGCACAAGCGCCTTCTTCCGCCGGCGGTCCCGATTCAGGGGCCGCCCTTCGACTATCCAGACTTACCTTGATTATATCCAGGCACCCTGCCCAGCCGCAAAGACAGGGTACGCAGGGGCTACGGTGAAGTCTGGGTGAAGGGCGGTGGCGAGAAAGGACAAACGCCGCCAGGGGACTAGCGAGCTGCGTACGAGGCGCCTGGCTCTTACCGGGCTGCTTCTAAGGCGGCGACCCGCAGCGCCAGGATGCGGCCGTCGGGCAGGATGGTGACGGTGAGCTCGGCCGGCTGCCCCACAACAGGAGTGCCGACGATAAGGGTGTTCGCATTGACCAGGACCGTCCGCCCCGCGGCCCGCCAGGCGTCCGGCTCCACCGCCTCGATGGTGGCGACGACCTTGTGGGTGACCGGCTCGCCCGGCGCACCCGCGGGCGGCGCCAGGGGATGCACCCGCACCCGCTGGGCCAGGATGGAGCCGTCGGGCTGGACCACCCCCACGACCTCGGCTACCTGTCCCACCTCCGGCCTGCCCTCCAGGATGGTGTCGTCGCCGAAGCGGACGGTGTAGGGGCCGACCACTAGAAGGCGAGTGCTGTGCTGGGTGATGAGCCCCGCGCGTTCGGCGCGGGCGCCCGGTGGGAGGGCTTGCAGGCTCTCCCTGGCCTCCTGGATGGTGCGGAGGGCAGCCGCCACCCGCTGCTCATCCAGGGCGCCGCGGCTGACGGCGGGCGCCAGGCTGGCCTGGACCCGGGGCTCGGCCCGCGCCAGGAGCGCCAGGAAAGCCTCCTGCCGGCGGGCGTTCACCTCAGCCAGCTTCTGCAGCGCCTCTTGTTTGACCACGAGGCCCTGGTCGGGCGCATACGCTGCCATTATGTCCACAGCGCGGTCGGTAGCAGCTTCCACGGCGGTGAAGAGGGCGCGGGGCGCCTGCTGCCCGCCGGCCTCCATGCGCGCGATCTCCCAGAGCCGCCGCTCCGCTCTCCTGAGCTGGAAACGCACCTGGGAGTCCGCGCCCAGGGTGAAGAAGCTCTCCACCCGCTCCGAGGCCTGCTTGACGGGGTACAGCGGCTCCTGAGGCACGCTGCTGGAGGAGGCGACGACGGTGCCCGCCCCGGCCGCGATGATGAGCAGCAGGGAAGCGGCCGCGCTGAGCCAGAGCCTGGCGGCGGGGCGGAGGCTGGCCAGGCCCGCGGGCAAGCGCCCGGTGGCGGACCGGCGGGGCCGCCGGGCGAAGGCGGCGTGGAAGCGGGCGCGCGCGGCCGCCCGGAACTCCTCCCGGGGCGCCAGGTCCTGGACCGCGCGGTGGAGGACGGTCGCAGTCTCGATAAGCTGCGGGAGCCCACGGGCGTCCTCCGGCCCCGGCTGGGCGTGGCCCTCCCCGCCGGGCTGCCCCGCCAGGAGCCCCTCGATGGCCTCGTGGAGCCGTTCGGCGCCTTCCCTATCTTTCATAGTCATCCGCCTGGCCCAGGTCTGAGCCCTGCCTGGCCAGGGCCCGCCTCAGCGCCTGAACGGCG
>JACQGV010000112.1 GCA_016199375.1 Chloroflexota bacterium
GCCCACGGCAGCCTGCGCCTCACCCTGGGGCCCGACAACACCGAGGTCGATGTTGACTACGTCCTGGAAGTGCTGCCGGGCGTCATCGCCAAGCTACGGGCCCTGGCGCCCCTTAGCAGCGCTGCGGCGGCCAAGCACTGAGGCTCGTTGTGGAGCACTTGCTACGATTGTCCCGGCGGCAGTCTCCTTGTGGCAGATTAGGGTGTCAGGTTAGACTAGCAGCATGACGACACGAACACGCACAAAGAAAACGCGGGCGAAGAGGACCTACGCGGGGCTGACGCAGCCACCCAAGGTATCGCCTGAGATCCGCAAGGCCACCAAGCTTGCTCTCGAAGTCCTGCGAGAGCCTTTGAAGGAGCTGGCGAAGTATTAGCCGAAGATACAGATTCCTCAGCGTAGACGAGGCGCGCTACGTCGCCTACGAGCTGGCAAAGGTGTTCTACGAAGACTATCCGAACCCAATGCCAGCTTTCACTTTTTCTGGAGGTGAGGCCCACGGCAGGGCGTTGCTGGAATCGGCTCTAGCCGAGCCGCGTCAGACTTTTGGCGGGCGCTATCTGCGCCGGACCATCTATGACAAGGCAGCCGCCCTGTTCCGCTCCCTGGTCAAGAACCATGCGCTGTTTGATGGCAACAAACGCCTTGCGCTGGCCTGCCTGTTTGTGTTCCTCATGTACAACCGGGTAGCTTTCTATGTTCCACGCCATGAGGCGATTCGGTTCTCTCTGCATGTGGCAAGAGAAGAGACAACCATTCGGGAGATCGCTTCGTGGATTCGCCGATATGCGCTTCCTATTACAAGGCCCCCGATTAGAAGGCCCCCGACGTGGTCAACTTCTAAGTTACTCCAAGCGGCAGAACTTCTTAGGGAGGCAACCACACGCACATGGAGTGCTATAAGGGCGATTAAGCGGCGTACAAAAAGCCTGCGTACCGAAACTGGTGTATAGCTTGTACTGGTGCCAAGCTTGCCGCAAGCCCAGTCATATAATGGTCAATCTTGCGTCGGAGGCCAGCGATGTCTGCCCACAAGGATGCCGAGCGGCTGAAGGCCCAGGCGGCCACCGTCGTGGACGGGCGCAGCGAGGAGCTGCGGCGCATCAGCCTGGACATCCACGGCCATCCGGAGGTCGCGTTCCAGGAGCACCGCGCGGCGAAGCTGCTGGCCGGCTACCTGGAGGCGAACGGGTTCCGGGTGGAGCGTGGCATCTGCGACATGCCCACGGCCTTCAAGGCCAGCTACGGCAGCGGACGCCCTGCCATCGCCATCCTGGCCGAGTACGACGCCCTGCCGAAGCTGGGCCATGCCTGTGGCCACAACATCATCGGCACGGCAGCCGTCGGCGCCGGCGTCGCCTTGAAAGGCGCCGTGGATGCCCTGGGCGGCTCGGTGGCCGTCTTCGGCACCCCCGCCGAGGAGGTCTGGGGCGGCAAGGTGCCCATGGTGGAGAAGGGCGCCTTCGCCGAGGTGGACTGCGCCCTGGAGGTCCACCCCAGCTCCCGCAACTCCGTCGTCAACGCCGCCCTGGCCTGCGTGGCCCTGGACGTGGAGTTCTTCGGCAAGGCGGCCCATGCCGCCGCCCATCCCGACTGGGGGATCAATGCCCTGGAGGCGCTGCTCCAGTCCTACAGCCACATCAACGCCCTGCGCCAGCACATCCGGCCCACGGCCCGCATCCACGGCATCATCACCGACGGCGGCGAGGCGGCGAACATCGTGCCCGCCCACGCCGCCGGCACCTTCCTGGTCCGGGCGGTGGATGACGACTACCTGGACGAGCTCATCGAGCGCACGCTGGCGTGCTTCAAGGCCGGCGCCCTGGCCACGGGCGCGCGGCTGGAGTACCGTTTCTCCTCCGCTCGCTACGGCGCCATGCACGCGAACCGCACGCTGGCCGAGGCGTTCCGCCAGAACCTGGGGCGCTTCCGTGATCCGCAGGGCATCGAGGCGCCCGAGAAGCCCCAGGCCATGGGCTCCACCGACATGGGCAACGTGAGCGCCGTGGTGCCCGCCATCCATCCGATGCTGGCGGTGGCGCCGCCCGACGTGTCGCTGCACACGCCGGAGTTCGTGCAGTGGGCGGCGGCGCCGGAGGGGCACCAGGCGCTGCTGGACGGCGCCAAGGCCATGGCGCTTACCGCCATAGACGTGCTGGCCGACCTGCAGCTCCTGGCCGCCGCCCGCGCCGAGTTCGAGCGCGGGAAAGCGAGCGGGTGGAAGGAGGGATAGAGTCAGTCAGGATCAGAGGTCTTGACTTGGCACACGTGTTCTGCTATATAGCGCGTGAGCCGCGTGGGGGACGGAAATGCGGCATAGGACTGTGAGTAAAGGAATCGAGGCCCAAGACCGATGACCCGTAAGCCACCCCTGTCGCGTGGACTCGGTGATGCGCCCAGCAGGGAAGGGCCGCCGATCAGTACTGTTTGGATTGAGACTAGCCACGGGCGGGCCTTCTGGGCAGACTCAGCGATCCTAATGGCTGCCTTTGAGCGGGCTTCGATTGATCTCATTGTGACGAGCCCGCCGTTTGGGCTGGTTAGGAAGAAGGAATACGGGAATGCGGATGCTGACCAATATGTCGAGTGGTTCAAACCCTTTGCCAACGAATTCAGGCGAATCCTGCGACCAACGGGTTCGCTAGTGATCGACATTGGGGGGGCGTGGATACCCGGCCAGCCCACCAAGAGCCTCTACCAGTACGAGCTTCTTATCACACTATGCAAGGAGTTTGGTTTTCACCTCGCTCAGGAGTTCTTTTGGTGGAATCCGTCACGGTTGCCGACCCCCGCCGAGTGGGTGAACATTCGCCGTATCAGGGTCAAGGACGCCGTTAACACCATCTTTTGGCTTTCGCGCACGCCTTGGCCCAAGGCGAGTAATCGTAGAGTCCTGACACCGTATAGCGAGAGCATGCGGACCCTCCTTGTAAATGGCTATCGGGCCAAAAAGAGGCCCAGCGGCCATGACATCAGCACGAAGTTCAATGTAGACAATGGGGCTGCGATCCCTCCGAACCTGATTGCCGTCGCGAATACTGAGAGCAACTCGAGGTACCTGAAGTACTGCGAGGAGCACAATCTACCGCCTCATCCGGCTCGGTTCCCTGCGTCGATCCCAGAATTCTTCATTCGGTTCCTGACAGATCCTCGCGATATCGTGTTTGACCCATTCGCGGGAAGTTGCATTACCGGCGAGGTGGCCGAACGCCTGGACCGCCGCTGGATATGCGCCGAGATTCGGGACGAATACTTGTCAGGAGCGAGGGGAAGATTCCTCGATGCGCCGACTGCTAACGTTCGTAAGACACAGATAAGTGACGACGATTTCTACAAGATCGCGAGGCCAGGCATCTTGTGGAATGGCGTACTTGAGCCGGCGCTGCCTTCAGATGGCGGGCGAGCTAGGCCCTTGTTCACGCCTGGACGAAGTCCTAAGTCGAAGTTGGTATAGGGGATGCCCGCCGTCACGCCAGCCAGAATCCTTCGGGCGGTCCTGAATGCTGTCGGTGCTTCCGGCGGAGTAGGGCTGGTAGTTCGAGATGGCCAACCGCGCGAACTTCGGATCCAAGTGGCAGGCGGCGAGCTTTCCATTTGGGCCTACGTGTGGACGCTGACCCACGGCGGGCGGCCAACTCTGCCTCACGAATACCGAATCCAATTGACCTCGGTGCGATCGCCGCTCGCGCTCAATCCCGATGGCGTGACAGTGCTCATTGGCTACGAACCCGATCTGGACATGTTTGCCGGTTTCGACCTGAAGCGCCACAGGCGCTTCACACCAGGGTCGCCGTCCGTACAGATTGACATACGCAAGATCCAGCAGGCTCTCCAGAACGGTGTGGCGTTCGACCTCAAAGAGAACAACGAGATAGCTGTGGCCTTCCGCCCCGATCACTTTCTGTTCTACAGCCAGCATTCAAAAGAGCTCCACGCGGCCGGCCAGAGTGCTCAGGTTCTCAATCTTCTCGGGCGGGCAGCGGCTCGTCAAAACATTCGAGCTGCCGACTTGGCCCTCGTCCCGGCGCAGAGACAAAGGGTTGTCGAACAGGTGGCGCGCTTCGCACGTGCAGCCAACTTTAGGGACCAGGTTCTCAACGCCTACGACCGTCGTTGTGCTGTCACTCGCCTTCAGTTGCGTATCGCTGAGGCCGCTCACATTCTTCCAGTTGCAGCTGGCGCACGAAGTCTTGATGTTGTCGGCAACGGCATCGCCTTGTCACCCTCGTACCATCGTGCCTTCGACAGCGGGTTGATCTACCTGGGTGAAGATCTCGTCATGCGTGTCAATCGCCACATGGCTCTGGACCTGAGGGCAAAGGGACTGGCAGCCGGGCTTGAATCGTTCCGTGCACCGTTGGGCAGGATTCACCTCCCAGCCGACCGGAACCAGTGGCCAGACCCCCGGTTTGTCAGGTTGGCCAATGAGTTCAGAGGGGTACATTAGAGAAGCAGGCCCTGCCAAGACGGCTCAAGCCGTGGACTGAATAACTGAATAGAAGTGTCTCGCGCCTTCGCGAAGCTCCTGGTGTTCGTACGTGCGAACGCTCCGTATGCGCCGAAAGGCGCCCGCAGTCGAATCTCGACAGTCGGACACTAGCAGGCCTCGCCGGGCTCCCTAATACTCATACGGCGGCTTTGAATCAGGGATCGGCCTGGCGTCATACGGCTCGGCGCCCTCCAGCTCGTAGTAGGTCTCCTCGTAGGGGGCGCCCCGCGACGGCCACTTGGGCACGTCGAAGTGCCTCATCTTCGCCCCCAGCGCCTGCAGCGTCGCCTCGTCCACGATCTTGAAGAAGCGCCAGCACATATCGGGGCACTGGCCGCAGGCCGGGGTCAGCCCGCACTTGTACAGGTGCTCGTGCAGCACCTTGTCCGAGAACTTCAGCAGCTTCACGTCCGCGGGCTTGCCCTGGAACAGCTCGTACTCGAAGCGGAAGTACTGGAAGATGGTGTGCATGTCCTCGGGGTTGATGCTGTGGCGCTTGCGGATGCCCTCGGCCCGCTGGGTGCCGATCTCCCAGGCGATATCGTGGAGGATGGCCCAGGCGTCCTCGCCGAAGCGGTCGGTCATGCGCTTGACGATGGCGCCGATCATGTGCAGGTACGAGCGGCTGATGAGCCGGATGGAGGTCTCGGGCCGGAAGTTGAAGTGGGGCATGTCCGCGTACTCGACGTAGTCGTATTGGGCCTGGATGCGGGCCATCTCCTGGGGGCTGTACTCGCGGGGCGCGTCGCCGGGCCGGGCGAAGCCGCCGGCGGCGTGGGCGTGCTCCTCCACGTTCCACTGGGGGTAGTGGGACTCCTGGGTGGGCTCTGGCATGGTGTCCCTCCGTTCGTCAGTGTGCGCTGGCGAGCGCGGCCCCCGCGCCCGCCGCAGTTGGCCCCAAGCTATCATGGGCCCTGCGGGGGCGCAATGGGATGCGGCTTGGGGCGGACTCAGCCTGAGGAGCCCACGAAGTCGCGGAGCGCGCTCAGGTACTGCTCCGTGCCCAGGTAGAAGAGGTCGTTGTGGCCCGCCCCCGGTATCACCACCAACTCCTTGCGGGCCGAGCCCACGGCCTCCTGCAGCTCCAGCGCCGACTCCAGGGGGATGAGCGCGTCGCGCTCGCCGTGGATGGAGAGCAGGGGCAGGGCGATGGAGCGCAGCTTCGCCAGATGGCGCCGGTGCAGCTCCTCCCAGGGGGCGGGGTCCGCGCCGGGCCGCAGCATCCGGAACCAGCCCCGGGTGCCGCCGGCGCCGCTCTCGATGATCAGGCCGCTCAGGTCGCCGGGATAGCGCGCGGCCACCTCCAGGGCGGAGAGGGCGCCCAGGGAGCGGCCCATCGCGAAGCGGCGCCCGCGGTAGCCCTCCTGGGCCAGCAGGCCCCGGAAGGCCTCGAAGAGCGTGCGCGCGTCGGCGACCATGGTCGAGAAGGCGGGACTCCCGCCGCTGCGGCCGTAGCCCCGGTAGTCAGCCACGAAGAGGTTCAGGCCGATGCCGTGGTAGAGGGGCGCGGTGTAGTCGTAGTCGCTAACCACCTCGCCGTTGCCGTGGAAGAACAGGACCGTGGGGGCGTCCGGGGCGTGGCGATAGAACCGGCAGGCGACGGCCACCCCCGGCGCCACCGCGACCGCGTGGTCCGTGGCCCCCGGCGGCGGGGGAGCCCAGTCGCCGCGGGGATAGAAGATGAAGCCCGTGATCTCGGGCTGGTCCAGGAGGGTATAGTCGGGCTCCAAGGGCTGCGGCATGGCGGGAAGGGTACCACAGGGCGCTGGTGGGCGCCAAAGATCAGGGAGTTCCCTGAGAGACCTCGGCAGCCGTCCGAGGGGGTTCGCCTTGACCCGTACTTCTGGCCTCTGCTAGAATCCTGGGACTCGCAACCGCTGACACCAGGTGCCGGATGGCAGCCTGGGGGAGCAGAATGCTTGAAGGGCAGGTGGCAGCCCCTGGCCGAGGGCTTCCGCTGTGGCGACGCAAGGTCTTTGTGGTGGGGCTCGTCCTAGCCCTCGCCCTGGGCTATCTGCTCTATGTTTTTCTCTCGGCCTCCAGCGGCGCCAGCTACTATGTGACGGTGAGCGAGCTGCGGGAGCTGGGGCCCCGGGCCTACGGCAAGACGATCCGGTTGAACGGCAACGTGCCGGCGGAGTCCATAGTGAGCGATAAGGCGAGCGATACGCTGCGTTTTGCGATCCAGGATGGGGGCGCCACCGTGCCAGTGGAGTTGCGGGGGGTGGCCGGAGACTTCTTCTATAGCTACAGCGCGGATGTGGTGCTGGAGGGCACCCTGCAGCCCAGCGGAGTTTTCCTGGCCCGCTCCGTCATCACCAAGCACCCCACGAAGTTCGAAGGGTCCCCCGAGGCGAGCCGCTAAGGAGAGCAGCCATGGGCCTGGGCGAGGAGCTGGGGCGAGGCAAGGCGCCGCCGGTTGCGGCGCCTCCGGCCCTGGTTGCCCTGACCATAGATGGCAAGGTGGTCCAGGCCAGGGCTGACCAGTCCATCGTCGAGGCGGCGCGGGACGCCGGCATCTACATCCCCACCCTCTGCTCGCACCCCAGCATGAAGTCCTTCGGCACCTGCCGGGTCTGTACCGTGCAGATCGGCGGGGCCGATACCCTCGTTCCGGGCTGCGTCACGCCGGTGGCCCAGGGCATGGTGGTGCAGACCAGCACCCCCGAGGTGCGGAGGGTCCAGCGCGATATCGCCAAGTACTACATTGACGAGTGTCTCCATCCCAATGCCTGCCTGATCTGCCACCGCCGCGAGAAGTGCGAGCCCTACCAGGTCTGCCTGCGCCAGGTCCGTTGGCAGGAGGCCGATTCCTGCCTCTACTGCCCCCGCAACGGCCGCTGCGACCTGCAGCGGGTCGCCGACTTCGTGGGGGTGGAGGAGGCGACGGCGGGCTTCCCTACCAAGTGGCAGGGCGTCCCCGTGGACACCCGCGACCCCTTCATCAACCGGGACTACAAGCTCTGCATCGTCTGCGGCAAGTGCGTCCGAGTCTGCGAAGAGGTGCGCAACCTCAACGTCTATATCTTCACCTATCGCAACGGGCTCCCGGCCGTGGGCACTCCCGAAGACAAGAGCCTGGTGGAGGGTGGCTGCGACCACTGCGGCGCCTGCGTGGACGTCTGCCCCACGGGCGCCCTGATGGACAAGTTCTACAGCGCCGGCGAGCCGCCGCTGCCCAGCCAGGAGGGTGCGGTCTCAACCGTCTGCCCTTATTGCAGCGTGGGCTGCAAGCTCTCCCTGGAGGTGGAGAAGGGCCGGCTCCTGCGCCATATGCCGGACGTGCTGGGCCCCGTCAACGAGGGCACCGCCTGTGTGAAGGGGCGCTTTGCCCTCGATTTCGTGGAGCACCGGGACCGCCTGACGCAGCCCCTGGTCCGTCGGGGCGACAAGCTCGTCGCCGCGACCTGGGAGGAGGCCCTGGGCCTGGTGGCCGAGCGCTTCGCCCAGGCCCGGGGGCGCCAGTTCATGGCCGTGGCCTCGGGCCTGAACACCAACGAGGATAACTACGTTTTGCAGAAGTTCACCCGGGTGGCGATGGGAAGCAACAACATTGACAGCTCCGCCCGCCTCTCCCACGGCGCTACCCTGGCTGGCCTCACCGAGGCCCTGGGGCTGCCCTGCATGACCAACTCCATCCGGGAGCTCCGCCAGGCCGGCTGCATCCTGGTTGTCGGCTCCAATGTGACCGCCGACCAGCCGGTGCTGGCCGACCAGATCAAGATCGCCGCCCGCCAGGGCGCCAAGCTCATCGTCATCAATCCCCGGCGCATAGACCTCTGCCGCCAGGCCGACCTCTGGCTGCGCCCCCGGCCGGGCACCGATATGGCCCTCCTGGCTGGTCTGGCCCGGGCGATCCTTGAGAACGGCTGGGCTGACCTGGCCTTCGTGGCCACCAGGGCCCAGGGCTTCGACGCCTTTGCGGCCTCCGTGCAGCCCTTCACACCGGAGCGGGTGGCGGAGCTAACCGGTGTGCCAGCAGGCCAGCTTCTGGAAGCGGCGCGGCTGTACGCGGTGGCTTCCCAGGCGGCCATCGTCTATGGCACGGGCATTACCCAGCACGCCGACGGCACCGCCCGCGTCCGGGCCATCGCCGATCTGGCGCTCCTCACCGGACAGGTGGGGAAGGCGGCGGCGGGCGTGGTTCCGGCCCTGAAGCAGGCGAACCACCTGGGGAGCTGGGACATGGGGTGCGCCCCCGACCTGCTGCCCGGCTATCAGCAGCTACCCCAGGCTGCCGCCAAGCTGCGGGACATCTGGGGCGTGGAGCCCCCGTCCGCGGCGGGGCTCTCCCTCTTCGAGATGCTGGAGGCGGCGCGGCGGGGCGAGATCAAGGCGGCCTACCTCTGCCGCGAGGACCTGCTCCGGAGCCTGCCCGACAGCGCCGCCGTGGCGGCCGCCCTGGGCAAGGTGGGATTCCTGGTCGTCCAGGACTCCTTCCTGACGGCGACGGCCCAGCGGGCGGACGTGGTGCTGCCGGCGACGGTCTTCGCCGAGAAGGAAGGCACCTTCACTAACCTGGAGCGGCGCATCCAGCGCCTGCGCTGCGCCCTGCCCAGCCCCGGCCAGGCCCGGGGCGACTGGGAGACCACCGCGGAGCTGGCGCGCCGCCTGGGGGCGCCGGGCTTCGACTATCGGGATGCCGCCCAGATTATGGATGAGATCGCCCGCGCGGCCCCTATCTATGGCGGTGTGAGCTATGGGCGGCTGGAGAGCCCCGACGGGCTCCAGTGGCCCTGCCCGGCCGCGGGGCACCCGGGCACGCCGCTCCTCTACGCCGAGGGGTTCCGTGGGGGTAAGGCCCGGATGGCGCCTATCGAGCACCGGCCTGCCAGGGCCAGCGACGGCTATCCGCTGGCCCTCACTATAGACCCCTCCATCTATCAGTTCGAGAGCGGCACCTGGACCCGCCTCACCCCTGGGCTCCAGCAGCTCCAGGGGGAGGAATTGTTGGAGGTGAACCCCGAGGACGGCCGGCGGCTGGGTATCGCCGACGGCCAGCGGGTGCGGGTGGTATCAGCGCGCGGCTCGGTGGAGACCAGGGCGAAGCTGACCGCTGCGTCGCTAGAGGGACAGGTGGCCCTGACAGGCCATTTCCAGGAGGTCCCGGCGCACCTTTTGACCGACGGCGCCCTGGATCTCCTGGGCAAGGGGCCAGCGGTCCAGGCCAGCGCCGTTCGGGTAGAGCGGCTGGAGCGCTGAGGTGGCTCTGAGACTGGCTCATAGGGATAAGGACCCCCTTCCGAAGGGAGGCGGGCGATGAGCTATGCCAAGGACCCGGCAGCACGGTACGAGGTCTCCCTGGTGGACGTGGAGTACTATCAGAAGACCATCAAGTGCCAGTGGGCCTGCCCCGTGAAAACGGATGTGTCCGGCTATGTGAACGCTGTGGCCGACAAGGACTACCAGACGGGCTACGTCATGGCGCGGCAGCCCAACCCCTTCTCCAGCGTCTGCGGCCGCATCTGCGTGGCGCCCTGCGAGGCGGCCTGCCGCCGCTCCGACGTGGACGTGCCTATCCAGATCCGCGCCCTCAAGCGCTTCCTCACCGAGCGCCACGGGGTAGAGTCCAAGGGGCCCGGCTCCAAGGGGATCGAGCTGCTGCTGGACAACGCCCCGGGCAACTCCCGCACCGCCGAGAGCGTCTGGTCGCTCAACCGCACCTACGCCAGCCTCAAGGAAGCTAATGGCAAGAAGGCCGTCGCCATCGTGGGCGCCGGGGCCGGGGGCCTGACGGCTGCCCACGACCTGCGGCTCATGGGCTATCGGGTGGCTGTGCTGGAATCCTTCCCCGTCCTCGGGGGGGCGCTGCGCACCGCGATCCCCGAGTACCGGCTGCCCCGCGAGGTGCTGGACGGCGAGATACAGGACATAGTCAGCCTGGGGATCGAGGTCCGGACCAACGTGATGCTGGAGCGCGACTTCACGGTGGCTGACCTCAAGCGCGAGGGCTTCAATGCCGTCCTCATCGCCACTGGCCCCGAGCGCAGCCGCAAGCATGCCAGCCCCAGGGAGGGGGTCTACGCCCTGGGGGACTTCGGGCAGGGGACCATCGCGGTCATTGACACTATCGGGGCGGGGCACCGCGCCGCCATCGCCCTGGACGAGTTCCTGCGCAAGAAGAAGGCCCGCGTCGTCAAGCGGGGCTGGCTCACCCCGGTGGAGCCGGAGGACTACCTTAGCTTTGGCTACGACTACCTGGAGTGGCCGGGGGAGACGCCGCCGCACAACCGCTTCGAGACCCCCGAGACCCCGGGCTGTGGCCATGAGCTGGAGGAGCCTTATCCGGAGTTGATGGGGCGGCGCCAGGGCGCCCGCTGCCTCAAGTGCCATATCCAGACGGTCTTCCACGGCGAGAAGTGCATCCAGTGCAACGGCTGCGTGGATATTTGTCCCTGGGACTGCCTGAAGATGGTGAGCCTCAGCGAGATCGCCGGCGATGAGGACATGAACCGGGTCATCGAGGCCAAGTACGGCTACGATCTGAAGACCTTCCAGGAGCGCGGTGGCGACGTGGAGTTCCTCTCCCAGGGCGCCGTGATGCTGAAGGATGACTCGGTCTGCACCCGCTGCGCCCTCTGCTACAAGCGTTGCCCCACGGGCGCCATCACCATGGAGCTGTTCGAGTTCGCGGAGGAGATCGTCTTCGAGGACGCGCCGGAGGCCGAACTGGCGACAGCAACCGCCGTGGGAGGCAGTAAGCCATGATGCTCCCGCCCATACCCGCTCCCCTGCGGGCGCCCCTGGACCGCGCCATCGAGGTCAACAAGATGGTGCTGGACCTGGTCCGCCAGAGCCCGCCGTGGAAGTCTATCTTTCGCAACGCCTACCCCAACACCGACGAGAACCGGGCCCTCGTCATGTTCAACAGCTTCTTCCTTCACATCATGCCGGTGAAGGTGAAGCAGAATACCTTGAAGTGGACCTACACCTTTGGCCTGGGGCTGATGACCTTCTATCTCTTCCTCCTGCTCTTCATCACCGGCATCATCCTGATGTTTCTCTACGTGCCCGCGGCGGAGCGCGCCTACCAGGATATGCAGCGCCTGGGCACCAGCGTTGCCTACGGCCAGCTCCTGCGGAACTCCCACCGCTGGGCGGCGCACCTGATGGTGCTCTTCGTCTTCCTCCACATGTGCCGGGTGTTCTACACCGGCGGCTACAAGCCGCCGCGGGATTTCAACTGGGTGGTGGGGGTGCTGCTGCTGGTGCTGACCCTGCTGCTCAGCTTCTCTGGCTACATCCTGACCTGGGACCAGTTGGCCGCCTCGGCCATCACCGTGGGCGCCAACATCGGGGGCGCCAGCCCCTTCCTGGGCGGCATCGTGAAGGCCTTCATCCTGGGGGCCGATGAGCCGGGGCCCGCCACCCTCATCCGGGTGTATGCTTTCCATGTAATCCTGCTGCCGACCGCCGTATTTATCATGGCGGGGGTACACTTCTGGCGGATCCGTAAGGACGGGGGGCTTTCGGCCCCCGCCACGGCCCGCAAGGCCCGGCACGTTCTAGTCCCCAGCGCCCGGGGCGGCTTCACTGTAAAAGAGGTCCCTCCGGTGTCGCCGGAGGCCCAGGTGCCGCCGTCCCCTGAGGAGGTGCGACGCTGATGGCTAAGGGAGAGACTGTCGTCCAGGACATCAACCCCAAGGACCCCAACAAGACCTACGGGTTGATGGAGCTGATGAAGGGGCGGGCCCCCCTGGTGGACAAGGGGGGACCGGAGGAGAGCCTTTTCTCCTGGCCTCACCTCATGATCTGGCTCACCGTGGTCTTCCTGGGCCTCCTCATCGTGGTTGTAGGCATCTCGTGGATCGCCGACGCCCCCTTGCGGGAGCCCTTCGACACCGACGTGCCTGAGAACCCCGCCAAGGCGCCCTGGTACTTCCTGAACCTCCAGGAACTCCTGCTCCACATGGACAAGAGCCTGGCCGGGGTGATAGTGCCCAGTATCGTCCTGGGGGTCCTCATGGCCCTGCCCTTTATTGACCGCAACACCCGTGATGTCGGCATCTGGTTTGCCACCAAGAAGGGTGTCCAGATCTCCATCTTCACCACCATCTACACTGTTGCCTGGATCACCGCGGGGGTGCTGTTTGACGAGTCCAACATCTTCGGCGGGTTCTTGCGCCTGCTGCCGGGCTTGACGGGGCTGACAGCCACCATCGTCGCCGGCTGGCTGCTGCCGGTGGTGGTGATGGTAGCCCTGATCGGGCTGCTCATGGCGATTGTGGAGGTACGGTGGCGGCCCAACATCCGGGAGCGGGCTATGGCCCTCTTCACCGGCTTCGCTGTGGCTTACCTCTACCTGATCGTCATCAGCATGTTCTTCCGCGGCTTCGGCATGCACCTGACCTGGCCCTGGGACCTGCCTCCCAAGGCCATCCCGTTCTAGCCCTGGGCACAGGCACGCTGGCTAACGGAGGTTTACGGACAGATGGCCCTCAGCGGACAGACGGCCCGGCGCAAAGGGCTCTCCCGGCGCGAGTTCATCACCATCGGGTGGTGGGCGGCGGCGGGCCTGGTATTGACGGAGATCTCGGCCGGGGTTATCTACTCCCTCTGGCCCAAGGACAAGCCGAAGGCCAAGGTCGAGGCCTTCGTCGCCGGTACCCTGGACCAGTTCAAGCTGGGTGAGCCGGTCCTTTTCAAGAAGCAGCGGCTCTACTTGTCGCGGGTGCCGGAGGGCGTTATCGCCTTCTCCACCAAGTGCACCCACCTGGGTTGCTTCGTCCCCTGGCGAGCCGACGACCCGAGTGAAGATGAGCCGGGTAAGTTCAACACTGGCAAAGGCCGGTTCAACTGCCCCTGCCACGGCTCTATCTACACCCGCTACGGCGTGCGCGTCGCCGGGCCGGCCCCACGGCCCCTGGACTGGTACAACGTGAAGCTGGATGGCAGCAAGGTCGTGGTGACCATCGGCAAGCCTATCCAGCGCCAGGGGGTGACCCCTGACCAGATTGTGCCGGTGTAGCCGATGGACAAGAAGACCATCTTCGGTGTCCTGGCAACCCTGCTTATCGTCCTTATGGTCCCTGGATACGGGCTTTGGGACGGCCTGGTCCGCCAGAAGACGGCCAAAGAAGGCTTTCTGGCCAGCGACGCCCAGCGTGGGGTGGAAACCTATATCCAGTTCTGCGTGAGCTGCCACGGCCCCGACGGCCAGGGCAAGGTGGACCCCCAATACATCGGCCTGCCCCTGAACCCCATCTACCGCAACCAGCTTGGATTGGACGAGCTGGGGGCGGACGTGGCCCGCAAGACCATCGCCCGCGGGCGGCCGGGCACGGCCATGCCGGCGTGGAGCGTGGAAGAGGATGGGGACCTCAAGGACTACCACATCCGCGACCTGGTTACATTCCTGACAACCTGGGAGAAGGCTGAGCATCTGCTGAAGGAGGCGCTGGCCCACCGCGCTGCCGCCGCGACTCCCATAGCGGCGCCGACTCCAACTCCGGCGGTGCCAGCTACACCTGGGCCGGCGGCGGCGGACCCCGCCGTGGCCCGCGGCAAGGCGCTGATCACCGGCCAGGGCTGCGGCGCCTGTCATACGATCGCGGGAGTGCCGGGCGCGGCCGGCGCCATCGGGCCCAAGCTGGACGGGATCGCGACCGCGGCCGCTAACCGCAAGCCGGGGCTCTCCGCCGCCCAGTATATTGAGGAGTCCATCCGTGAGCCGGCGGCCTTCACCGCCCAGGGCTTCCCAGCGGGCGTGATGCCCAAGCTGTCCCTGAGCGACGCCCAGGTCAGGGATCTGGTGGCGTTCCTGCTCAGCCTCAAGTAGGGCGGCTTATGCGACAGGGGTAGCCAGGGCTTGGCGAATGGTGTATTCTCTGGCGTTGTGTAGGAGGTGTCGTCAATGAGCAGTCGTGCGCCTCTGGTACTGGCAGGCATCCTGAGCGCGGCAGCGCTCGCCTTCGCCGCCTGCGGAGGCGGGGGCGGTGGAGCGGCGGCGCCGACCGCTACGAGGGCGGCGCCTGCCCCCACGGCGGCCCGGGCCGCTACCACGGCGGCGCCGGCGGGCGGCGATGTGGCGCGGGGCAAGGCGCTGATCGTATCCCAGGGCTGCGCCGCCTGCCATACTATCGCTTCAGTACCCGGGGCCGTCGGCGCGGTGGGGCCCCGGCTGGACGCGGGGCCTATTCTGCCCGGAAAGGCTAATGAGCCTGGGATCGGGACCCGGGCTGCCACCCGGAAGCCACCCCTCACCGAGGCCCAGTACATCGAGGAGTCCATCCGCGAGCCCGATGCCTTTGCGGTGCCGGACTTCCAGAAGGGGCTGATGCCCAAGCTGCCCGTGAGCGATGCCCAGGTCAAGGACCTGGTGGCGTTCTTGCTGACCCTGAAGTAGGGGCGCGGCACCAGCTAGAACAAAGGGTCGCCAGGAGCACTTCTCCTGGCGACCCTTTGTTGGTCTATGTTCAGGGGGCGCCGGGCTGTTTCTTGCTCGCGCCACCTGATGCTACGCGCTACTCGAAGATGCTGGCTACGATCTCCTCCAGGCTGCGCTGGACCTCGGGGTCGTCGGTGAGGGTCCAGACCACGGCGACCTGACACGCCCGCCGCGCGGCGATGCCCATCTGCATCAGCTTGCCGCTATAGATCAGGAGGCGGGTGCTGGCGCCCTCCTGCAGGCCGTGCTCCTTGAGGTTGCGGACCTTCTCCCCCAGCTTCGCCAGGTCCAGGGCGCGCTCCAGGGTGACGCCGCTCTCATGCTGGATGATCTGGGCCTCGGCCTGGCGCGGGGGATAGTTGAACTCCATGGCGATGAAGCGCTGGCGGGTGCTCTGCTTGAGGTCCTTCAAGGCGCTCTGGTAGCCGGGGTTGTAAGACATGACCAGCAGAAAGCCGTCGCTCGCCTCCACCACCTGGCCCCGCTTTTCGACCGGCAGGATGCGCCGGTGGTCGGTGAGCGGGTGGATAAGCACGGTGGTGTCCTTGCGCGCCTCCACCACCTCGTCCAGGTAGCAGATGCCCCCGGCCTTGACGGCGCGAGTCAGGGGGCCATCTATCCAGACCGTGGACTCGCCCTCGATGAGATAGCGTCCCACCAGGTCGCTGGCGGTCAGGTCCTCGTGGCAGGCCACCGTGACCAGGGGCAGCCCCCGCTTGGTCTCAGCCTCGGCCTCCCTGGCCTTGGGCTTCAGCGTGGTCAGGGGCGCGCCCAGCCTCCAGGCCATGTACTCCACGAAGCGGGTCTTGCCGCAGCCCGTGGGCCCCTTCAGGAGGACCGGGATTTTCTGGGCGTAGGCGGCCTCGAAGACCTTGATCTCGTCGTGGATGGGCAGGTAGTAGGGCTCTTCGGTGGCCCGGTATTCTTCAATGACATGTTCGCGGAAGGTCTTGGTCTCGGTGCGTACCATATTTAGCGCCGCCCGTCCCGCAGCGAGTTCCAGGCCGCTACCACCTGAGCCCGGGTCTCCTCTAGAGTGCAATCGGTGCGGATAATCACCTGGGCTCGCTGGGCCTTTTCGTCTATCGGCATCTGGGCTGCGATACGCCGTCTGGCTTCCTCGGGCGGCAGGGGAAGGCCGTCCCTGGACGTGAGCCGCTTGATGACCACCTCCTCGGGCGCGTAGGTGACCCAGACCCGGTGCACCAGCCGATCGAAGCCGGCCTCGAAGAGCACCGCAGCCTCCAGGACACCTACCTGGACCCCTTCCTTCTCCTTCTCGTCAAAGATCTCTACGGCCTTACGGCCGATCTCGGGCTGCACAATATCCTCGAGGCGCTTCAGGCGCGCGCGATCGGCGAAGACGATGGCGCCCAGCTTCTTGCGGTCTATCTCGCCGTCAGCCGTCAGGACGCCCTGGCCAAACTCCTTGACCACCTGCGCCCAGCCGGAAGTCCCTTTGGCATAGACCTGGTGTCCTAGCTTGTCGGCGTCGAGGACGAGGGCCCCCAGCTCCGCCAGGATCTTCGCCACCGTGCTCTTGCCGCTGCCAACGCCACCGGTCAGACCGATCCGAATCATCGCGACCCCATTCTAGGTGGGCCAGGTTGGGGCGTCAAGCAGACCTGGGCGGGGCCAGATGCCCAGGGCGGCTGAGGCTCAGTAGCGAGGGTCCGGCAGGCCCTCGGACTCCCAGTCGCCGCCGTGAAAGTCCCCGGCCTTGAGGGCCTCCAGAAAGTCGTGGTCATCCCGTATCGTCCCGTGGAAGACGGTGAAGCAGACCGCGGCCTCATTGAGGCGGTGGGCGTCGCTCCCGCCGGTGGTCCGCTTGCCCAGCCGGCGGCACAGTTCGTTGACCAGCAGGGTCTCCCGCGGGCGCGCCAGGCCGTTGAAGGCCTCCACCGCGTCCACCACGTCATAGACGGCCTCGGCGCAGGCCCAGTCGAGGAACTTGGCCACCTCGGGGGCGACAAAGCTGTCCACGTAGGGGAGGCTGACCTTGCGAAAGGGGTGGGCGCGGACCAGCACGCCCCCATGCTCATCCGCGAGCTTCCGTAGCTCCAGCACTGTAGGCAGCTTGGACCAGCGCCTGGGGCCGGGGAGGCCGAAGGCAAGCACATGGTCATAGTCGGGGGTGTCGAGCTCCGCGCCCGCAATAACCAGAAAGTTGTGCTTCTCCCGCAGCATGGCGACCTTTTCCGAGTCCCACACGAAGTTGTGTTCCGTGAAACAGATGCCGTCGAGGTGCCAGAGCTTAGCCCGCTCGATAAGGTCCGAGGGGTGCTGGTGGGTGTCACCCGAGCCCCAGCCGGTATGGTTGTGCATATCTATGAGCATCGGTCCTCTGAAAAAAGCTAGCGCGATCACCAGGCAGGAGGCATCCCGAAACCTTAGCAGGGGAGGGTGGGGCTGTCAAGGCAAAAGTGCGCCTGCGCTTGCAGCCCCAGCCTGCGGATGTGCCCCCAGCCTGCGCCTAGACGCGCAGGACCAGTTTCCCGAAGAAGTCGCGGCCCTCCATGGTGGTGTGGGCCTCCGCAGCCTTCTGGAGGTCGAACACCCTTCCCACCACGCCCCGCAGCTTCTTCTGGGCCACCGCCTCCATCACCTCCGTCAGGTCGCGGCGGGTGCCCATGCGGGAGCCCATGAAGGTGAGCTGCCGGGTGAACATGTTGCCCATATGCAGGCTGGCCTTGTAACCGCCGGTGACCCCGCAGTTGATGAAGCGGCCCCCGGGCTTCAGGGAGGCCACGCTCCCCTCCCACACCGTCTCGCCCACGGAGTCGAAGACCAGGTCCACGCCCTCGCCCTGGGTGAGCTCCTTGACGCGGTCGGCGACGTTCTCGCGGTTGTAGTTGATGCCCGCGTCCGCCCCCAGCTCCTTTGCCTTCTCCAGCTTCCAGTCGGTGCCGGCGGTGGTGATGATGCGGGAGCCGAAGAGCTTGGCGATCTGAATCGCGGCGCTGCCGACGCCGCTGCCGGCCGCCTGCACCAGCACCGTCTCGCCCGGCCGGATGGCGGCCCGACGCACCAGCATGTGCCAGGCGGTGAGATAGCAGAGCGGGATGGCGGCGGCCTCTTCGAAGGAAAGCCAGTCGGGGAGGGGATGCACGTTGGTGGCGGGCACGCTCGCGTATTCAGCGTAGCCGCCGTCCCGCGTGGAGCCGATGGTCTCGTAGAAGCGGCAGAAATTGTCCCGGCCGGTGAGGCAGGCGGGGCACTGGCCGCAGGAGGTGCCGGGATTGACCAGCACCCGCACGCCAGGTTGCAGGTAGCGCACCAGGCTGCCCACCCGGGCGACCTCCCCCGCGATGTCGCAGCCCAGGACCAGGGGCTTGGTCAGCTCCCGCTTGGTCCCGCGGACCCCGGCGCGGGTGTACACGTCCAGGTGGTTGAGAGCGCAGGCGCGCACCCGCACCAGGACCTCATCGGGCTTCAGCTCTGGCTCAGGCAGCTCGCCGTAGGTAAGAACCTCCGGCGGCCCTTGTTTGGTGATGTACATAGCTTTCATGACCTATCCGCGCCTCCTTCTTGGCTACTGATGGCTCACCCCTACGCTGAAATACCTACCCCAGGCACCGAGGACGAAGCCCCAGACTGGCCCAGGGCCGTCTGCGGCGGTCTTGCCTGCCCGCGGTGCCGCCCTATATTACGGCATTGGGGGCGGAAGAGCAGCAGGC
>JACQGV010000117.1 GCA_016199375.1 Chloroflexota bacterium
AGCAGAGAGCCGTCGAAGCCGATGTAGCCGATGGCGCCGCAGTAGACGCTGCGCTGAGTGGGCTCCAGCTCGTCAATGATCTCGAGCGCCCGTATCTTGGGCGCGCCGGTGACGGAGCCGCCGGGGAAGCAGGCCCGGAGCAGGTCCACGGCGTCCACGCCGGGGCGCGGTTGCCCGCTGACCGTGGATACCATCTGCAGGACCGTGGGGTAGCTCTCAATGGCGAAGAGCTCCGGCACCTGGACGGTCCCCGGCACGCACACCTTGCCCAGGTCGC
The DNA here is from genome assembly GCA_016199375.1 of Chloroflexota bacterium. Classification (GTDB taxonomy): domain Bacteria; phylum Chloroflexota; class Dehalococcoidia; order SHYM01; family SHYM01; genus JACQGV01. The sequence goes on from JACQGV010000117.1 coordinate 278, forward strand.
TCCGCACCAGGTCCACGATCATCACGTTCTCGGCGCGGTCCTTCGCGCTGGCCTGAAGCTTGGACGCCAGTGCCGCGTCCTCGCCGGCGTCCACGCCGCGGGGCCGCGTGCCCTTCATGGGCCGGCTGCGGGCGCGGCCACGCTCCAGGCGCAGGAACTCCTCGGGCGAGGCGCTGAGCACGCTGACCTCCGGGTACTGGAGGTAGGCGGCGAAGGGCGCCGGGTTGACCTGGCGCAGGCGCCGGTAGAGGTCCCAGGCCGTGCAGGCGATCGCGGCCTCGAAGCGCTGGGAGAGGTTCACCTGATAGATGTCGCCCGCAACTATACACTCCTTGACCTTCCTCACGGACGCTAGATAAGCGTCACGCGAGAAGTTGGAGACGAGGCCGGAAGCGACGGGTAGAGCGCCAGAGCCAGCGCGAGCCGGGTGTCCTTCCCGCAGGCGGCCTTCGATCCACTCCAGACGCGCTGCGGCGGCATCGCGGCCGCCAGCCGGGAAGCCGGTGGCTATCGCCCACGTGGAGCCGCGGGCGTGGTCGCGGGCGATGGCCCAGTCGTAGAGTGCAACATTCATCTCCGGAAGGCCCAGGTCGTCGGCAGCGCGGTGCGGCAGCTTCTCCAGATGATGCCCCAGCTCGTACGCCAGATAGCCTAGCGCCCCGCCCTGGAAGGGCGGCAGGGTAGGGACCGGCGACAGGCGGTAGCGCCGCAGCAGGTCGCGCAGCACCAGGAAGGGGTCAGCCTCCAGGTGTGCGGTCGTTCCGCCTGTCCGCTCCACCTCCACCCGCCGGCCCTTCGAGCGGATGACCAGGAAGGGGTCGGCGGTCAGGTAAGAGTAGCGCCCCAGTTTGCCGTCGAGGAGCGCGCTATCGAGCAGCGCCGGGTACGGCAGATCAAGGAACGCGGTGAGGAGGTCGGGCAGGCCTGGGGCGGCGGCGAGCGGGCGAGATAGAGGCTCGACCGCGCTCGCCGCCGCGTCGTGGGTGCGCGCGCTGGGGGGCATGCTGCTCATCCGCTAAAAACCGAGGCGTCTCTTAGCCGCGGCCTTTTTGGCTGCTTCAATATGGGCTTGCAACTCCTGGAGGGCACGGTGCCCAGCTATGGTGGCTATCCACCACCGGAGGTCCGGGCTCGCCTGGTTTTCTATGACGACGCTCTCCACCTCATTGTGCCCGTAGGTATCGAACAGGAAGGCCGCATCAGAGCAGACATCGTATATTTTCCCCGCCCGTTTCCTAACAGACGTCGTGTCCACCTGCCTTAGCCACCCTTCAGCCTCGGCCTTCCACAGGGCAAGGTTCAGATCGGACCTGAGACGACTGTTCCAGTACTTACCGGCTGTAATAGACCGATCTTCGATCTGGAGGATTCCAGCACCAAGGGCGAGCAATAAGCCAGGCAGCGCTCCGATGTTGGCCAGATACCCTTTGTACTTGTGCCAAGCTTGTGGCCAAGCCGCGACTAGCAGATACGGATAAGCATTTGAGAGGTCGTCCTGAGGCGGTTGCTCAGTCATCGCCTAGTTCCCTCCGCCATAAGACACCGTACCTGTTGCCTCAATAGGGAACGTTTTTTTGCCGACTACTTCAGTCCCATGCAACGGCACCCGGGTGCGTCTTCGCCCTCAGTCCCGCGTGGAGAGGATGTTGATGACGGTGGTGTAGATGCCGGGCAGGCCGCCCTGGTCGTGGGTGAGGCCCACGCTGGCGTTCTTCACCTGGCGCGGGCCGCACTTACCCTGGAGCTGCTTGTAGACCTCGTAGAGCTTGTGGATGCCCGAGGAGCCGCCGCCGTGGCCGAAGCTCTTCAGGCCGCCGTTGGGGTTCACCGCCAGCTCGCCCTCCAGGTCGAAGACACCCGACCGCGCGAGGTCGCCGCCCTTGCCGCGCGGCGCCCAGGCCAGGTCCTCGTACACGCACAGCTCGACCACGGTGAAGGCATCGTGGATGCAGGCCAGGTCCAGCTCGTGCAGGGGGTCCGCGATGCCGGCCATCTGGTAGGCGACCTGGCCGGCGCGCACGTTCTCGGGGAAGTGCACCCAGTCGTACTGGGGATTGAGGCGGCCGTCCATGTTGCCTACGCTCATGCCCAGGCCCCGGAGCAGGACGTAATCGCTGCGCAGGCCCTGGGCGATCTCGGGCGTGGTGATGATGGCGGCAGCGGCGCCGTCGGGCATGGCGCAGCAGTCGTGGAGCCCCAGGGGCCAGGCGATCCAGGGCGCGTTCATGTACTGATCGAAGGTAATCTCCTTATGGAGCCAGGCCTTGGGGTTCATAGCACCGTTGTGGTAGTTCTTGATGGCGATGGCGCCCAGGCCCTGCTTGAGCTGCTCGAAGCTGAGCCCGTAGCGATGGGCGTAGCGGGTGGCGAAGGTGCTGAAGGTGCTGGCGGGCGCGCCGCTGTAGGTGGCGTTCTGGCCGTGCCGGTAGGTGCCGGGCGGCCCGCCCAGCGCGTAGCCGTTGCGGGGCCCCGCCTCGGCGCCCTCGCCGTGGGTCACCCCCGCCACCAGCACCATGTCGAAGAGGCCGCCCGCCACGAAGCCGGCGGCGTTGCGGAAGGCGTCGCCGCCGGTGGCGCAGGCGTTCTCCACCCGCGAGATGGGGATGAAGTCCAGCTTCAGGGCGCTCCCCAGGGGCTGGCCTCCCAGGGTGTTGTCGCCCAGGTTGCCCAGCCAGGCGGCCTGGATGTCGCGGGGGCCGACGCCGGCGTCCTCGAAGGCCTCGCCGCACGCCTCCACCAGCAGGTCCTCGGTGCCCTTGTCGTAGTGGTCGCCGTAGGGGGTGCACCCCATGCCGATGATGGCCACCTTGTCCCGCATCGTCTGCATCGCTAGCTCCTTCCCTCGCTCCCGGCGGGCGCCGTCTCCCCCGCTCGGTATGCCTCGTCCAACAGCTCGGTTATGTGCAGGGCCCTTGTAGGCTGCCCCCGCAGCCCCTGCTGCAACTGTAGCAGACAGCCGGGGTTGCCGGTGACGACGATGTCCGCCCCCGTGGCGGCGATGTTATCCAGCTTGCGACGCAAGAGGCCCTGGGAGCGCTCCGGATGGGTGATATTGTAGACTCCCGCCGAGCCGCAGCACCAGTCGCTCTCCCGCAGCTCGGCGAGCTGCAGGCCGGGTATCGCCTGCAACACCCGGCGCGGCTGCGAGGACACGCCCTGGGCATGCTTCAGGTGGCAGGGCTCGTGGTAGGTGACCTTGCGCTCCAGGGGGATGAGGGGCCTTTTCAGCGGAAGCTGGGCCAGCAGCTCGGTGATGTCGCGGGTCTTGGCGGCGTGGGCCCGCGCCCGCTCCGCCCACTCGGGGTCGCCGGCCAGAATCTCGGCGTACTCCTTGTTCATCCCGGAGCAGGCGGCGCAGTCGGCGACGATGTAGTCCACCCCGGCGCGCTCGAAGACCGCGATGTTGTGCCGCGCCAGGGCCCGCAGCCCCTCCCAGTCGCCCATGTCCTGGTGGGGAGCGCCGCAGCAGCGCTGAACGCGGGGCGTCACCACCTCGCAGCCATTGCGGGCCATGACCCGCAGGGTGGCGGCGCTGGCGTCGGCGTAGAGGATGTTCATGACAC
>JACQGV010000123.1 GCA_016199375.1 Chloroflexota bacterium
CGAATAGGTCATCCCCGGGTGTCCTTCCCACGCGGGAAGGAAGAATAGGGAAGGCGGTGCAAGGCCGCCGCGGTCGCGCCACTGTAAGCGGGGAGCCGTCCCGAACTCAGGCCACTGTCCCGATCTATCGGGATGGGAAGGCTCGGGAGGCAAGGAACCGCAAGCCAGGAGACCTGCCCGGGGGTGCGGAGTCCACTCTTCGCACGAAAGAGGTGCTCCCATGGCTGCAGGTCTTCCCCCGTCCCCTTCCCGTCGTCGCGCCCTGGCTTTCGTCCCCCGCCGCTCGCTCCTTGGGACCCGAGGGCGCCGCGCGCTCCACCTGGCGCTGGGCTTTCTTCCGGCCAGCCTCGTCCTCATCGCCCTCCATGCCGCCTCTCTCAGCCGTGACGGCAACGCTTGGGGGAACGTCGTCGCCGCCGCAGCCTTGGCGGGCGGCCAGGCGGGCCAGCGACCTTCCGTTAGCGGACCGCCCCTGGCGGTTTCCGTCGCCACTCTCAGCAGCGCCGAGGTCATAGCCAACGTCAGGCGGTCGGTGGTGCGCCTGACGGTCGAAAGTCGCTACGGTCCCATGGCCACCATGGGCAGCGGGTTCTATATAGGCGACCGGCTGGTGGTGACCACCGCCCACGTCCTCACTAGCGCTCAGCGCATCACGGCCCAGGTGGACTTAGGCACTCGCTCCCTGTCCGCGGCCTTCGTGGGCTGGGACAGCGGCCGCGACATCGCTCTCGTCCGCCTCGAAGCAGACCCCGGGGTGCCTCCGCTCGCGCTGCGGCCGACGGAGCGCCGGGCGACCGGCTGGCCGGTGCTGGCCTTTGGTTTCCCCACCTGGGCGACCGCCGCCGAGCCCAGCGCCAGCGCTGGCATCGTCTCCCGCCACCTGGAGTATGGCGCCCTGGGCTGGGTGATGGAGACGGACGCCATAGGCAACTCTGGCGCCGACGGAGGGCCTGTTGTGGACCACACCGGCGCGGTAGTAGGGATGAGCCAGGGCTGGGTCACAGGACAGGTCTGGCCGGTCCAGCTAGTGGTCACCGCAGACCAGATCCTCGCGCTCTTGCCCGGCCTGAAGGCCTACGGTGGATGGGGGCAGGACTAGCTTGGTGCTGGCCCTTCCGCCGGTGCCCAGAGAGACGCCATGAGTAGACTGGAGAGCGACGGGAGACCGCTGAGCCGGCAGCGGCTATATGTGTCGCCAGCCGTCCGGAAGCTTGCCCTGGCGCTGCCGCTCCTGCTGGTCCTGCTCCTGTCGGTGGCCGTTCTGGCCCTGGCCAGCGGCCCCGCTCGCCTCCCCTTTTCGACCACCGTTTCCATCCTGCTGGACCGGGTTGGTATTGACACGGGCGTCGCTCACAGCGAGACCGCCCGGACGATTGTGGAGCAGGTGCGCTTGCCCCGGGTGCTGGCGGCGGGGCTGGTGGGGTTGGCCCTGGCGATGGCTGGCACCACCTTGCAGGCCCTCTTCCGCAACCCACTGGCGGACCCCGCTGTGATCGGGGTGTCCAGCGGCGGCGCCCTCGGCGCCGTCATCGCCATCGCGACGAACTTCCAGGCCCTCCACGTCCTGGCCCTGCCGGGAGCGGCGTTCGTGGGGGCCACCGGGGCGGGCCTGCTGGTGTTTGGCATCGCCGCCTCCGGGGGCCGCCTCTCCGTGCCCACCCTGCTCCTCGCCGGCATCGCGGTGGGCTCGTTCCTGGTGGCGTGCATCTCCGCCGTCCTGACCTTCACCCAGGACTTCGACGCCGTGCGCCAGATCATCTTCTGGCTGGCTGGAGGCCTGGACGCGGCCTCCTGGACTCACGTGCGCATCGCCGGCCCGCTCATCCTGGGCGCCGCGCTGGCCAGCCTCGCCTTCGCCCGCGACATGAACCTGCTGCTCCTGGGCGAGGAGACGGCGCAGGGCCTGGGCGTGCGCTTGGGGACAAGCCGCGCCGCGCTCTTGGCCCTGACGGGCCTGCTGACCGGCGTGGCGGTCTCCATCAGCGGCGCCATCGGTTTCGTGGGACTGGTGGTCCCCCACGTCCTGCGCCTCATCGTGGGCCCCGACCACCGGGTGCTGCTGCCCGCCAGTGCCCTGGCGGGAGCGGCCTTCCTGATCCTGGCAGACATCCTGGCGCGGGTCGCACTACCTCCGGCTGAGCTGCGGGTGGGGATCATCACCGCCCTGGTGGGCGCGCCGTTCTTTGTCATGCTGCTCCACCTGAATCGCCGCAAGCTGCGAACCTGGTAGCCCGCAGCGCGCTGAGGGAAAGGAGTCCCAGTCCCATGTGGAAGCGCTTGATCCCGGTGGCCCTGGCCCTCGCCCTGCTGGCCCTGGGCTGCGGACCGGCCGCCGCGCCCAGCCCGGCGCCACCGCTCGCAGCCACCCGCGCCTCCGACCCCTGGAGCCAGGTGCCGCAGATCGTGGACCCGGCGAACCACGGCTGGCCCCGGTCTGTCAGGAGCGTAACGGGCCCGGTGGAGCTGAAGCGTAAGCCCGAGCGCATCCTGGTGCTCTCCCTGGGCCACGAGGAGATGAGCCTGGCCCTGGTGCCGCCCAGCCGCCTGGTGGGGACCAGCCAGTGGACCATCAACGCGGCCCTCTCCAACGTCGTCGAGCTGGCGCGCGCGATACCGGTCCTCCCCAGCAGCGCCGAGGCCTACATCGCCGCCCGCCCGGAATTGGTGGTCGTGACCCCTTACACCCGCCGCGAGCTCATCCAGCAGCTCACGGACGCCGGTATGCCGGTGTTCCTGACCGAGGTGACGGAGACCCCCCTCTACTACGAGCGCGACCTGCTGCTGCTGGCCTATCTATTGGGAGAAGAGGAGCGGGCGCTGGAGGTCATGCGGACAGTCCAGGGCCGGCGGCAGCGGATCGAAAGGGCTCTGGCGACCAAGCCCGCGGGCGAGCGTCCCACCGTGCTCTCCCTCTCCGGCCAAAACTTCACCGGGGGCAGCGGCACCAGCAACGAGAGCATTATCGCGGCGGCGGGAGGCGTAAACGCCGCCACCAAGGCGGGCGTCGAGGGGTGGCATCAGATCAGCCTGGAAGCCATCGCCCAGATGGACCCGGACTACGTCCTGCTCTCGACCGACGACCCCGCTAACCCCGAGCTCCCAGCCCAGTTGTTCGCCCACCCGGCCTTCACCGGTTTGCGCGCGTTCAAGGAAAGAGAGAGGCGCATAATCAATATCCCCAGCCGTTACCTGAGCACCCTCTCGTTCTGGAACATACGCGGCATCGAGGAGCTGGCGCGGGCGCTGTGGCCCCAGGACTTCGCGGGCGTTGAGTTCCGCGATTTCGACTTCCGGCGCGAGTAGCGGGCCGGCAATACCTGTGGGCTCATCCTGCGACAGGCTCAGGATGA
>JACQGV010000124.1 GCA_016199375.1 Chloroflexota bacterium
GCCTGGTTCACCTCCATGGGTTTGCGGTGGACGGCGACGTCCAGCTTCTCCAGGGCGTCAGCCAGGGGATAGGGGTCGCCGTTGATCTGGGCGCCCGAGGCGTCGGCCTGGAACTCCCGTGAGCGCGAGATGGCGAGCTGGACCAGCATGGCTGCGATGGGCGCCAGGATTGCGATCAGCAGGGCGACGCCCATGCCCATGGCACCCGCCGCCCCGTTGTTTTCGCTGTCGCGCCCCCGGAGGCCGCCCAGCATCATCGTCCAGGTGAGCATGTTAGCGATGAAGGTGATGGCGCCGGCCACGGTGGCCACGATGGTCATGGTGAGGGTGTCGCGGTTCTTGACGTGGGCCAGCTCATGGGCCAGGACGCCCTCCAGCTCCTGCTGGTTCATCAGGCGCAGGATGCCGGTGGTGCAGGCGACGGCGGCGTGGCTGGGGCTGCGGCCCGTCGCGAAGGCGTTGGGAGAGTCGTTCTCGATGAGGTAGACCCGGGGCTTGGGGATGCGGGCCCGCTGGGCCAGCCGCTCCACCAGGCGGTGCAGTTGGGGCTGCTGCTCCTCGGAGGCCGGTTTGGCGCGGGCCATGGCGAGGGCCAGGGAGTCGGAGAACCAGTAAACGAAGAAGTTCATGGCGAAGGCGAGGACCAGGGCCACGATCAGGCCCGTCGGCCCTCCCACCAGGCCGCCGATGGCCATGAGGATGCCAGCCAGCAGGGCCAGCAGGAATACGGTGCGGAGATTGTGGGCTGTGAACATGTCTTTGTGACTGGACCTCCTGTTTACGCTGCGGGCTACCCCAGGGCAGACCTGCCCTTATCACCTATAGTTTAGCATAGCCAGATGCTGCTGCCAGTATGGATAAGGCTTGGGGCCAGTTTGGCCTCCGTGGTGTGTCCCCTAAACCTGGCTGTTCGTCGTGCGGCTAGTCTCGCCGTCTCACCGTTGCCAGGACCCGCTGGGCCGCCTCGTAGTCGCGGGCGCCGCCGCGCATGATGGGGGGAACGAGATAGACCGTCCGCACGCCCGCGGCCAGGAATCGCTCCAGCAGCTCCAGGGCGATCTCCGGCCCCGGCCTGCCCCGCTCCAGGTCCTGCTTCATCGCCTCGGGGACCTCCCCGAAGGCCAGGCTCCCCTTCTCCAGCATCTGCAGGCCCCAGAAGACGGGGCAGGACAGGTCTGCCCCGGCCGCCTTCCGATACTGGTCGTGGAAGGCGGGCACCAGTGACACCTGGAAGATGGGCTGGGCCAGGAGGAAATCGGCCCCTGCCTGGACCTTGTTGAACGCCAGGTGCGCCTCCCGCTCCAGGCCCTTGCCCAGGTCGAGGGCCGCGCCCACGCAGAAGGCCGTGGGCGCGGCCAGCCGCTGGCCCTTGAAGTCCGTCCCTTCGTTCAGGGCCTTGATGGAGCGGATAAGCTCCGTGGGCTTGAGCTCGGCCACGGGGCGGACGGCCGCCCGCTCTCTCTCGGTGAAGGGGTCGCCCTGGACCACGACCACGTTTTGCAGCCCCAGGAGGGCGGCGCCCGTCAGGTGGCTCTGGAGGGCCAGCTTGTTCATGTCGCGGGGCGCCAGGTTGAAGATGGCATCGCGCCCTGCCTCCCGCTGGATCGCCGCGGCGAGGAAGGCGGAGTCGGCTCGCACGGACTTGCCGGGGTTGTAGGCCACGCAGATGAAATCGGCCTCCAGGCCCCGGGCCTGCTCCAGGGCGCTGCGGTCCGGTCCCCTGGGGGGCGAGAAGTCGCACACGATGAGGGGGCGAGCGGGTCGCCGGGCGACCATCTCCGATACCGTGGCCATGGCGATGAGTCCCCTTGTCTAGCGGCTGGGCCGGCCCTCAGGCTATCAGGCCGCCGTCCACTATGACGGCCACGAAGATAAGGGCCAGGTATAGCAGCGAGTACTTATACAGGCGGCGGGCCCGCGCTGGCCGGATGTCCCGCAGCAGTTGGACGGCGTAGATGATGAACAGCGCGCCCAGCGCTAGCGCGAGCGCCAGGTAGAGCCAACCGACGCGGCGGGTGGTGAACAGCAGGACCGTGAGCGCTACTACGACCAGGGAGTAGAGCAAGATCTGCCAGGCGGTCGCGTGCTCCCCCTGGACAACGGGCAGCATCGGGACGCCTGCGCGGGCATAGTCGTCGCGCAGCAGCAGGGCCAGGGCCCAGAAATGGGGCGGCGTCCAGAAAAAGATGATGGCGAACAGGTAGATGGCCGGCAGCTCCACGCCTCCCATCACCGCTGCCCACCCCACCAGGGGCGGGAGTGCCCCCGCCGCCCCCCCGATGACGATGTTCTGAGGGGTGGAGCGTTTCAGCCAGTGCGTATAGACCAGCAGGTAGAAGAGCGCGCCGGCCAGGGCGAGGGCGGCGCTCAAGAGGTTTGCCAGGGTGGCGAAGAGCAGGAAGGCGCCCAGATTGAGGGCCAGGCCGAAGAGCAGGGCATGCCCGGGTGGGATGCGCTGCCCCGGCAGAGGACGATGCCGCGTCCTCGACATGGCGCTGTCCAGGTCGCGCTCAAGATAATGGTTCAAGGCGCCGGCGCCACCGGCCGCCATGGCGCCACCTATTAGCACGGCGGCCAGGGCCGCCGCCGGCGGCAGCCCGCGGGCGGCCAGGACCGCGCCCGCCAGGGCGGTGAGAAGCAGCAGCACGACGATGTTGGGCTTGGTGAGGGCCAGGTAGTCCGACAGCAGCCTGCGCACGGCTACGCTCGCTGCCTGGACAGGCGTTCGCCGGCAGGCTGTTTTAGAGGTGTGGCCTGGCCAGGCCACGAGAGAGTGGCAAGGGCTACCGCGCTGCCCCAGAGGGCGGTGCCGAGGGCGAGGTGGGCGGCCTGGGCCCACGGCGCACCCGATGTCCAGGGGTTGGCCGCGCCTACAATGACCTGCGCCGCGAACAGGGCGACCATCACCCAGGCTGCGCCGGCGATGGCCGGCACGCCCAGCCTCCCGCCGTGCCAGGCTGTGAACAGCAGGTGCAGGCCCACCGCCAGCACGAAGAGGCGATGGGCCATATGAGCCAGGGCTGGCTCTCCGGAGGGCAAGAGACCTCCCGCACACAAGGGCCACTGGTTGCCGCAGGCCAGGGTCGCCCCTGCGCCCCGGACGTAGGCCCCCGAGAGGATTACCAGGTATACCGCCGCCACGGCGCCGATGGCCAGTCGGCGGAAGCGGACGTGTGCCTGCGCACCTGCGGTCGCGGCGGGGCCCTCCCAGGGCGCGGGCCGCGCAGTCAGATAGAGGGCGATGAGAATACCCAGCAGCGCCTCGGCGATGCCCAGGTGCGCGGTCACGATAGTGGGCGGCAGCTCCAGCAAGACCGTTATGCCACCAAGGACTACCAGGACCACTAGGAGGGCTGCCGCCGCCAGCGCCGGCACCAGCACCGCTGGGCGGCGCCGGTGGAAGACAACGCTTGTCACCGCCACCGCGATCACCAGGATACTGACCACGGCGCCCACCAGCCGGTGGGAGTACTCGATTAGGACCGGCCCTTCCAGGGGCGGGATAAGCTGGCCGTGGCAGAGGGGCCAGTCGGGGCACCCCAGGCCCGAGCCCGTGACCCTGACCACGCCCCCCAGCACCACCTGGGCGAAGGCTGCCGCCACGCTGGACAGTATCAGGGCGCCGAAGGCCC
>JACQGV010000119.1 GCA_016199375.1 Chloroflexota bacterium
GACATGCCCAGGGCGATGTGGGGCGCGGCCCGGTTCGGGGGCGAGGGCACAGTGCAAATCAAGACGTAGTCCCCCGACTTTAAGTCCACAGTAGCCCAGCCAGTCGCCCCTGGCATTATCGCCATGAGGCCGCCGACTTCTTCAAAGAAGTTAGCCCAGCCGGTTGCCCCCGGCATGGTGAAGATCCGGGTCAGCACCTGGTTCGCCTCGGCCGCCGAAATGCCCTTGAGCCGCAGGACGACCAGCTCGTGGGCTTCCCGCCCCTTGTTCACGACCTTCAAGGTCACCTGACTAGCCTTGAGGCTAGACAGCGGGCCGAACTCGAAGTCCGACATGGCCACTGTCCCCTCGGCCTTCGGCTCGGGCGGTTGCGCAGCCGGGGCCGCGGTCACCGTCAGCGGCTTGATCATGCCCTTGAACAGGTGGGGCACGTGGTCGGGGCCGGATTCCAAACAGACCACCATATACTGGCCGGGCTGAAGGTTCACCATGGCCTCCGACTTCCCGCCCGGCGCAACGCCTGCCGGCCCTCCCTCCAGGGTCACCAGCGGTAGCCAGGCCTCGAAGCCCTGCCGAAGCGCTGCCCGGAAGCGATCCAGGGTAACTCCTTGGTTGAGGCGCAGGAGCTGGGCGTGATGGCCTTCCTTACCGTTGTTGGTTAGCTGCACCCGCGTGCGGCCGGCCGGGATGCTGTCCACAAGGTTGAAGGAGAAGTCGCCGGCGCCCACAGAGACGGTTGGGATGGCAAGTGCGGCCCTCCCGCACGTTGACAGTGCCAGTACTGCGACCAGTGCTGTCGCCATGAAGATGGGTGCCTTCATCGATCGCCCCCGGCTCCGGCTACCTCGCGGTGTTAGATAAGCGTGTCCCCAAAACGAAGGCTTGTCGACTATAGTCGCCTCAACTCAAACCTGACTATTAGACCGCGAGCCCGTCTCTTCCCCTTCTCGTAGGTCGGCGGCTCAAACACCTGCTGCACCAGCCGCTTCATCTCCGCCAGCATGGCGGGCGTCACCTTGGCCAGGTAGGATGCCAAAATCGCAACTCTATTCGATACCGCCTGCATCGGAAAGCAGGTAGATCTCCTGTTCTGAGAGGCCCAGGAGTTCCCGAAACACATACTCATTGTGCTGCCCGAGATCTGGCGCAGGTAATGACTTGGCAGCCTCTCCGTCAACATGGGCTGGCATACCTGGAACCGATATCTGAGCAACCGCCGGTGAAAAGGCCATATCGGCGAAGAAGGAACGCTCACGTAGATGTTTGTCGTGTAGAAGATCTGCCGAGGTATATACACCCGTTGCCGGAACCCCAGCCCGCTGCAACGCACCTGCCAGTTGCCAACGATTCTTGTCGCGTGTTCTAAGAGCCAGGAGAGCGTCCAGAGCCTTCCGGTTCGCCCATCTTTGCGCCGCGGTGGCGAAGTCCGCGTGATCGGCCAGTTCCGGCGCGTCAAGGGCTGCCGCGAGCGCCTGCCACTGCTCATCTGTTTGAACAGCTATGGCTATCCACTCATCCTGCCCTTGGCACGGATAACACCCATGGGGCGCCAACCCCTCGTGCTCGTTCCCTCTTTGCCGACACCAGGCTGGGAGCACCTGGGATGCTACTACCGAGGTAGGCATCAACGAAACCAGCGTGTCAAGCTGTGCCACGTCGATGTACTGGCCGACGCCCGTTCTGCTCCGGTACCGCAGGGCAGCCAGGACAGCGGCGCAACCTGCGGTGCCAGCAGCGGGATCGGCGTAGGGGACCTGAATGCCTACCCCATCCGTACCTTCGCCAGTTCCTGTCAACTTGAAAAAGCCCGACTCGTAGGCGAGGTGAGCTCCGTACGCGGCACGCCCGGACTGTGGCCCCGAATTCCCGAAGCCTGACAGCGAAACGTAGACAAGGTCAGGCTTAAGGCTCCTAAAGCTGCCGTAATCCAGGCCCAGCCTCGCCATCACACCCGGTGAGAAATTCTCTACCACAACGTCGGATTTAAGTACGATCTTCTTCGCCAGCTCGCGCCCCTGCAGGGTCGCCAGGTTTACGGTGCAGCCTAGCTTTCCACGGTTGAGTCCCCAGAAGCGCCCACTCCGGTTAATATCTAGCAAGCCATTAGGAAACGGTGCTAGTCGCCGTTCGATATCAACGCGGTGGCTAGATTCGATCTTGATAACCTCGGCGCCCCAGTCGGACAAAAGGAGGGTCAACGTGGGGCCAGCCCAGGCCCACGTGAAATCTGCTACTCGCAGGCCTCTCAGAAGCGCCATGGCACCGTCTCCACTTCCAACTCAGCCAAGGAGATCCTTTTCGCACCAGAGGTTGTGAGCCCCAAGCTGAGGGGCGGGACCGGCCACGATAACCGGTGTCTCAGAGAATAGGCAGGGGCCTTTCGGCTGGAAAACCTCGCCAATTGTGGGATGGGCAACGGAACAGAATAGTTCGCGGCTGCGCAACTGGGGGTGGGTCAGAGATTGAGCGACATCGGCGACGATCGCAAATGGTATGCGCCTTGGGGTTGCCTCCCTCACAAACTCGTCAATAGTTACATCCAATAGCCAGTCTTGAACCCTTGCGACCAAAAGATCGCGGTGGCTGACGATCCCTTCCATAGTAGTTAAGAGCTCGTCCTTGGACCACTCTGGCTCACCCATCATCGAGAAGAGCTGCTTCCACTGATGGAGCTCTACAAGCCCTACGAACAGCATCCCATCCTGGCACAAGAACGGCTTCGTTGTAGGCCCCATGACAGGCATGCTGCCGACCACTCGTCCCTCTAGCTGATACACGGCCAGCGGCACCTCGGCTAAGACGGCGGCTACAGCCTCTTGGGTGGACACGTCTATACGTCGTCCGCTCCCATCAACTTCACGGGCGAGCAGGGCGGCTAGGATGGCAGCCGCAGCAACACTTCCTGCCCGCATCCTTGCTTGGGTGTCTGGGGCCGTCAACGGTTGCGTGGGTTCGCCCGAAGGCTGATATGCCCTGGTGAGGTAGCCCAGGCCTCCCGCGTGATACTCGATGAGGTCGCAGCCAACGCACGCCCGGTAGTGAGCCGTGGAGCCCGCTTGCCCAAACGGAGATATGGTCGCGACGATCAGGCTAGGGTTCTGTTCCCAGAGGTGCTTCGCATCCTGATACTCCTGCGGCTGTCCAGATACGCCGTCTTCGAGTATGACGTCTGCCAACCGCGCCAGCGCCATGAGCTTTCGTTGTCCCCACAGCGACCCGAGGTCGATCCGGATGCTCCGTTTGCCAGAATTCAAAACGTCAAACGCTATGGATGCATCTGCATTCGCATCGGGCTGACCGGGCACCAGTGGGTGCTGCCGACGCAGCGGGTGACCCTCCTCCTGCTCCAGCAGTAGCACCTCCGCGCCCAGCGACGCCAGCAGACTACCACAGAAAGCGCCTGCCGCTGTCCTAGAGATCTCAAGAACCCGTAGGTCGTATAGCGCTCTCCCGGCGCTATTGACCATTCCCATATCGCGTCTCCCTACTGCGTGGCAGCGTTCTTCAGGATACTAAGCCACGCACGCAGGCCAATCGCCGTTAGGCAGAACATTTTCGTCTTGTTCCTCGGCTGCGGTCAAGCCGATGTACTGTGGGATAGGCTACACCATTGCCTCCTGCGTCGCTGCGGATCACCAGGAAGCGCTAGTCGCCCCTCCTGCACATCCCGTCCCCACGGTTGAGCCCACGCACCTGAACGCATCCCCAACTTTGGTGCCTGACAGCAGGATGGGGCGCTTACGATATCCGCAGGGTGGAGCCCTGGACCCCCAGCAGCGCCAGGTGTGACGGGCCTATCTGCGCCTGCTCGCCCGGCGACCACTGGCCTTGGCGGCGACCCTACGCTTGCGCACTGGCTCCGGTGCCGCCGCGATGCCGGCGTGGGCGGCGGGGACACTGCCCCAGGCGCTGGGGCCATCGGCGACATAGAACTGGCGCGACACCAGCACCGGATAGAGCCGGGGGTCGCGGCCCTGTTCCTTCAGGGCGGCCACGTACTCATCGTACTCGGGCTTGCCGGCGACCAGCAGCAGGGGCAGGAAGGGTAGCAGCGAGTCCATATGCCCCTTCTCCCCAGGAGGGAGAATGGGGGATGAGGAGGAGGGTCTTGAAATGATTGCTGATGTGCTCCATGCGTGATCGACAGAGTGCTCACAGTGATGTACGCTGTCCCCATGTCTCTTGAAGGTCGCGCTCCCCCAGCTTTCGCCAGGCGCTGGGGAGGGTGGCCTTTTGGTACGCCAGAGCCCCGGCTGGTCGGGGGCAGGCCCCTGAGTCGCGGAGGAAACGATGGCGGGAGCACTGGAGGGGCTGACAGTCCTGGACCTGAGCGAGTATATCGCCGGGCCCTACGCCACCAAGCTGCTGGCCGACTACGGCGCCAACGTGATCAAGCTGGAGCGCCCGGGCGGCGACCCCTCTCGAAAGCTGGGGCCCTTCAAGGGCGGCACGCCGCACCCGGAGCGCAGCGGCACGTTCTTCTTCTTCAACACCAACAAGCGCTCGATTGTCGTTGATCTCAAGCAGCAGGAGGGCAAAGAGGTCTTCCTGCGGCTGGCGGAGCGCGCCGACGTGGTGGTGGAGAGCCTCCGCCCCGGCGTCCTGGACCGGCTGGGCGTGGGCTGGGAGACCATCCACGCGCGCCGGCCGTCCGCCGCCCTGGTGTCCATCTCCAACTTCGGACAGACCGGCCCCTACCGGGAGTTCCGGGCCTCCGAGCTGGTGCTCTTCGGCTACGCGGGGGAGATGTACTCCATGGGGCTGGAGGACCGCGAGCCGGTGAAGATGTACGGGACCGCGGCCCTGGTGGAGTCGGGCTCGGCGGCGGCCACGGCAGTGCTGGGGGCAGCCCTGGCCAGCCGCTGGCAGGGCGCCGGCCAGCATGTGGACCTCGCGCTGGCCGAGACCCATATCGCCGGCGTGGACCGGCGGCACGCCACTGTCATCGGCTATCAGTTCTCAGGCCGCAAGACGCCGCGCCGGGCGGGCGCCCAGCGGGCGCTGGCCAGCGGCGTCTATCCCTGCGCCGATGGGTATGTGGAGATATCCGGCGGGATCTGGATGGACCGTATCATCGCGATGCTGGGCAACCCCGAGTGGCTGCGCGACCCCAAGTGGCTGGACCCGGTGGCGCAGACCGATCCCGCGCTGATGGAGGAGTTCGACGCCCACTTCTACGAGTGGATGCTGGCGCGGACCCGCCGCCAGGTGTGGGAGGAGGCGCGGCGGGCGCGGGCCGTCTGCGGGCCCCTGCTCACGGTGGAGGACGTGTTCGCCGACGAGCATTTCCGCGCGCGCGGCCTGTGGGCGGAGGTGAGCCATCCCGAGCTGGGGCGCTTCACCATCCCGGGGCGGCCCTTCATCATGGGCGAGACGCCCTGGGAGCTGCGCCGCCCGGCGCCGCTGCTGGGCGAGCACACCGCTCAGGTGCTGGCGGAGGCGGGCTACAGCAGGGGCGAGGCCGCCGCGCTGGCCCGCGCGGGCGCGGTGGAGGCGCGCTGATGGCGCACCTGCCGCTGCACGGGGTGAGGATCGCCGACCTGACCGGCGTGTGGGCGGGCACCTTCGCCACCCTGCTGCTGGCGGACCTGGGGGCCGAGGTCATCAAGCAAGAGAACCCCTTCGTCTGGCAGCCCAACACCCGCGGCCGCAAGGTCAAGATCACCCCAGAGATGCTGCCGGGCGGCCTGGCCTGGAACACCGGCTACCCTCACAATGAGCCCGGCCCGCGCCCCTGGAACTACACCCCCACCTTCGTGCAGCTCTACCGCAACAAGCGCAGCTTCACCGTGGACATACGCAAGCCGGAGGGAAAGGATATCCTGCGGCGCCTGATCGCGGTGTCGGACGTGGTCATGGAGAACAGCTCGCCGGGGACGATGGAGAAGCTGGGCATCACCTACGACTGGCTGCGGGGCATCAGGGACGACATCATCTACGTGCGGATGCCGGCCTTCGGCTCCAGCGGCCCCTACCGGGACGCGCGGGCGCTGGGGGTGCACCTGGAGAGCGCCATCGGCCACGCCCTGCTGCGCGGCTACCCGGACACCGACCCATCGAACCTGAGCGCCATCTTCGTGGCGGACTACCTGGCGGGCAGCCAGACGGCGCTGGCGACGATGATGGCGCTGTGGCACCGCTGGCGGACGGGCCGCGGCCAGCTGGTGGAGGTAGCGCAGGCGGAGACCGCAATGCCGGCGCTGGCGCAGGCCTTTATGGACTGGGCGCTGAACGGGCAGTTGCAGGCGCCAGGGGGAAACCGCTCGCTCTACGGGGCGGCGCCCTGTGGGGTGTACCCGTGCCGCTCGGTGGGGCTGGCGTCGGAGTGCGGCGACCGTTGGATCGCCCTCGCGGTAGCGGACGAGGACCAGTGGGAGGCGCTGCGCAAGCTCATGGGCGACCCGGAGTGGGCGCGGGCGCCGGAGCTGGCCACGGCGGGGGGACGGGCCGAGCGCCAGGACCTGCTGGACGCGCGGATGGGCGCCTGGACAGCCCAGTTCGATGACTACGAGCTGATGCACCTGCTGCAGGGCGCGGGCATCGCGGCGATGCCGGTGCTGGAGGC
>JACQGV010000122.1 GCA_016199375.1 Chloroflexota bacterium
GTCATGGTGAGCCGCGTCCCCGCCCGGGGACGGATGGCGTTGCAGGTCACCCCGTAGCGCCCCATGTCGCGGGCGACGGTGCGGGTGAGGCCCACAATGCCCTCTTTGGCTGCCGCGTAGTTGGCCTGGCCCATGTTGCCCAGCCCCGACTCCGAGGAGGTATTGACGATGCGGCCCGAGCGCTGCTGCCGGAAGACGAGGCAGGCGTACTTGGTGGTGGTGAAGTGGCCCTTCAGGTGGTAGGCGACGATGCCGTCCCACTCCTCCTCGCTCATGTTGAAGACCATGCGGTCGCGCAGGATGCCAGCGTTATTCACCAGGATGTCCAGCCGGCCGAAGGCGTCCGCCGCCTGCTTCACCAGCCGCTCCCCCGCCGCCATTTCGGCCACGTTGTCGTAGCTGGCGACCGCCTTCCCCCCACGCTTCTTGATCTCTTCCACTACGGAGTCAGCGGGCTCCTTGGATGAGCTGCGGCCGGCGTTGTCGCAGCCCAGATCGTTGACGACCACGCTGGCGCCCTCCTCCGCCAGGAGCAACGCCTCCGCCCGGCCAATACCCCGGCCGCTGCCGGTGACAATGGCCACTCTCCCCTTTAGCCGCTCGCCCATGGCTCACCTCCTATGCTGATGGCTAGCCCGATGTGCCGTTGCTCGCCCTGGCACGCCCACTCCGTTCGCCTTGAGGTTGTCGAAAGACGAACGAGGATCTTCATTCTCGTACCAGTAAGGCTTCATGAGGTTTCTGTTATCCTGTGCTTCGCCCTCGCCAAACGCCGAGCAGCACAAGTGATAAGTAAGTCGCCCCTACTCCAATGGCACCCCCGGCCATAACTAACGCTGCCTGATTGCCTTGGAGGAAGATCAGCCCCATGGCTATCAACAGCAGCCCAGCTATGATTCCCCCTACGATTCCTATCACATTATCTTTTCTGACCCGTACGGCGCTTTCCTTCGTGACGGCAATGCTGCCGCACTGTTCACACTTCAGTTCAGCACCGCAAACGCCACAATTCATCGGCTGCCCCCTTCGCTAGAAACCAAAGACCTTATGTCCAGGCGAAGATCGCCTAACATTCGATGCAATACTGGTTGGACGACGCCTTCCTTAGACCACCCCTTCCTCTATGAGCTTAGCGATGTCGTCCCAGCTATAGCCAAGCTGCAGGAGCACCTCGTTGGTGTGCTGGCCCACCTCGGGCGCCGGGGCCTGCGGCCGGCCCGGGGTCTTGCTCAGCTTCACCGGCACCCCCACCACCTTCTGGGCCTTGCCGTCGGGCAGCTTGAGCTCCGTGATGTACTCGTTCTCGATGACCTGGGGGTCCTGGAGCAGGTCGGCGTAGCTGTTCACCGGCGCCACCACCACGTCCGCGGCCTCCAGGGCCTTCAGCCAGTAGGCCAGGGGCCTCTTGGCGAAATGCTCGTCCAGGATGGCCACCAGATCATCCCGGTGCTCCACCCGGCCCTCGGCGCTGCTGAAGCGCTTGTCGCGCAGGAGGTTCTTCAACCCCAGGGCCTCGCAGAAGGGCGCCCAGTGCTCGTCGTCCACCCCCGCCAGGGCGAGCCAGCGGTCCTGGGCTTTGAAGATGCGCCAGAGGCCACCCACCAGCCCCAGCCCCCGGGGGTCGCGGGGCGGGAGCTGGCCGGTGAGGAGGTGATAGGTGAGCTCCCACGCCTGGAGGGTCATCTGGGCGCCCAGGAGGGAGACATCCACCTCCTGGCCCTGGCCGGTGCGCTCCCGGACGTAGATGGCCACCATGATGCCGAAGGCGAGGAGCATGGCCCCAGCCTGGTCGGCGACGGCGGCGCCCACGGGGACCGGCGGCCCGCCGGGGGCGCCGGTCTGCATCATGATCCCGCCGCTGGCCTGGCCGGCGATGTCCAATGCCCGCCGCCCCGCCCCCGGGCCCTTGGGCCCGTAGCCTGAGGCCGTGGCGTATATGATGCCCTTGTTGTACTGAGAGACCACGGCGTAGCCAAGCCCCATCCGCTCCATGACACCGGGGCGGAAGTTATGGAGGAGGACATCGCTGTTCTCCGCCAGCTTGTAGATAATCTCCTTGCCCCGGTCCTTGGTCAGATCGAGCACTATGCCCCGCTTGTTGCGGTCGTGGGCCAAGAGCAGCGCCTGAGTGGGGCTGGCGCCGCCGCCGACGGGGTCCAGACGGCGGCTCATGCGGACCCCACGTCCCAGCTCCCCCTGCCGGGGCTCCACCTTGATGACATCGGCGCCCATATCGGAGAGGAGCACCGCCGCGTGGGGGCCCTGCTGGCCTTGGGAGAGGTCAACGATCTTGAGGCCTTCCAGGGGGAGCATGGCGCCCCTTTCTGGGCTGTCTGCTGCTTGCCGAGGGGTCGGCGCTAGCGTAGCGGCTCAGGTCCCAAAGGTCAAGGCGCACGATATGGTATGCTCAGCCAGCAAAGCGCAGCGGAGGCGGTTTATGGTGAGCGAGCTGGAGCAGATGGTCGCGGCCTACCGGGCCCGCAAGGAGGAGCTGGACCGCCAGGGGGCCTACTTCCTCTCCGAGATCACCGACGAGGAGGCGGAGCGCTTCTCCAAGTCCATGCTGATTATGGCCAGCCAGCTCAAGGGCCGGCCCAACTCCACCATCACCGTCTTCGTGAACTCGGGCGGCGGCTCGGTGGGGGCGGGCTTCGCCATGATGGAGATGATGTACAAGGTGAAGCGGGACTTCGGGGTGCGGGTGAATACGGTGGTCACCGGCTACGCCTACTCTATGGGGGCCATCGTATTCCAGGGGGGCGACCGACGCTATATGGGCCACTTTTCGACGCTGATGCTCCACAGCGTCGCCTGGGTGGTCTCGGGCGAGGACAGCCGTATCTTCAAGGACGTGCAGAAGCTGGCTGTCCACTACCAGACCCTCATCGGGGAGCTGTTCGCCCGCCGCTCGGGCAAACACACCTCCCGCTGGTGGCGCAACTTCGTCTACTCCGGCCGCGAACGCTTCCTGTCGCCCCAGGAGTGCCTGGAGCTGGGGCTGGCCGACGAGATCTGCTCTTTCGACCAGTGCTACGTGCCGGAAGCGCTGCCGGCCCTGAAGAAGTAGCGGGGCTTTCTCATCAAATCGGCTGCGGAGCGGCCTGGTAGGCGCCGTAGGTCATGCGGTGCAGCCGGGCGAAGAGCCCGTCGCGGGCCAGCAGCTCCTCGTGGGTGCCCTCCTCGACGATGCGGCCCTGGTCCATGACCACCACCCGGTCGGCGTCGCGGGTGGTGGAGAGCCGGTGGGCGATGATGATGGCGGTGCGGTCCTTCAACAGCCGGCGCAGGGCCGCCTGGATGACCTCCTCCGTCTGGGTGTCCACGCTGGCGGTGGCCTCGTCCAGGATGAGGATGGTGGGGTTGGCCAGGATGGTGCGGGCGAAGCTGATGAGCTGGCGCTGGCCCTGGCTGAGGTTGCTGCCGCGCTCCATCAGCTCGGTGTCATAGCCCCGCTCCAGGGCCAGGATGAAGTCGTGGGCGCCTACAGCTCTGGCCGCCGCCGCGACCTCGGCGTCGCTGGCGTCCAGCCGCCCGTAGCGGATGTTCTCCTTGACAGTGCCGGAGAACAGGAAGGGGTCCTGCAAGACCAGGGCGACGTGCTGCATCAGGGACTCGCGCTTCAGGCGGCGCACGTCCTGGCCATCAATCCGCACCGCGCCCGCGGTCACGTTGTAGAAGCGCGGGATCAGGCTGACCAGGCTGCTCTTGCCCGCGCCGGTGGGCCCCACCAGGGCCACCTTCTCGCCCGGCTGGACCTCCAGGCTGATATCGTGGAGGACCTCAATCTCCGGCAGGTAGCTGAGGCGCACCCCTTCGAAGGTCACCCGGCCCCGAGGGCTCCGCAGCGCGACCGCGTCGGGGCCATCCACGATCTCCGGCCTGGTGTCCAGCACCTCGAAGATGCGGACCCCGGCGGCCATGGCCTTCTGGAACTGGGTGTACTGCATGGTGAGGTTGCGGATGGGGTCAAAAAAGCGCTGGACATAGAGGGCGAACCCGACTAGCGTGCCGACGCTGAGAGCCCCCGCCAGGACCTGGCGCCCGCCGAAGATGATGACGAAGGCGGTGGAGAGGGCCACCAGCACCTCCACGTAGGGCAGCACGATGGCGGAGAGGCGGTTGGCCTGCATGTTGGCATCGAAGTGCTCTCGATTCTGCGCCTGGAAGTTGCGGGAGTTCACCTGCTCCCGCGAGAGGGCCTGAACGACCCGCACGCCGCTGATGTTCTCCTGGAGCGCCCCGTTGACCGCCGAGATCGCCATGCGCACCCGCAGAAAGATGTCCCGGGAGTAGCGCTGCCAGACCAGCAGGAAGACCGCCAGAGCGGGCAGCACGCTCATGGTGATGAGGGCCAGCTTGACGTCCAGCAGGAAGACCGCCACCAGGACGCCCACCAGGGTCA
>JACQGV010000006.1 GCA_016199375.1 Chloroflexota bacterium
AGCTCCCTGGCCACGAACTCGCGGTCTATGGGGTAGGCCACCCCGGCCAGCGCCCCCGACCCCAGGGGCAGCACGTCCGCCCGGGCGTGGGCCTGGCGGAAGCGCTCCCCGTCCCGCTCCAGCATCTCCACGTAGGCCAGGAGGTGGTGGGCCAGCAGCACCGGCTGCGCCCGCTGCAGGTGAGTGTAGCCAGGCAGGGGCACGTCCAGGTTCCGCTGGGCCTGGTCCAGCAGGGCGCCCTGGAGGGCCTTCAGCAGCTTGAGGGTGTCCCGGACGGCGTCCTTGGCGTAGAGCCGCAGGTCCGTGGCGACCTGGTCGTTGCGGGAGCGGGCGGTGTGGAGCTTGCGCCCGGCCTCGCCGATGCGCTCGGTGAGCTGGGCCTCGATGTTCAGGTGGATGTCCTCTAGCTCCAGCTTGAACTCGAAGGTGCCACGCTGTATCTCCTCGCGGATGCGGCCCAGGCCCATCACGATGAGCTCGGCGTCCTTGTCGCCGATGATCCCCTGGCGCGCCAGCATCCGGGCGTGGGCGATGGAGCCGCGGATGTCGTACAGGGCCAGGCGCCGGTCGAAGGGGAGGGAGGCGGTGTACTCCAGCGCCTTGCGGGCGGCGGGCTTATCGAAGCGCTCGCGCAGCGTCATGGCCGGGAGCCCTGGGGGCCCGCCTTTCCAGGAGAGGAGGGTGGCACGACCAGCTCGACCACATCGCTGCCCAAGGCCCGATAGAACTCCTGCTCCGTGGCGCCGGCATAGCCCAGGACCAGTTGCAGCAGTGCATGGCAGGGCTGCTCGTCTTCGTCGGCGTAGATATAGGGATCATCGTCGCCCCGATACTCATCGAGGCCGGGGTCGGCGGTCCAGCGGATCATCTGGTCGGGCGCCAGCTCGATCTCCAGCACATCGAGGCCGGTGTTGTAGAGCTCGCCCAGGGCCACCTCCTGCACCGGGCTGGCCTTGCCCCGCCGCATCCGGACGGCCAGACAGGTGCCGGCGGCCTCCGCCAGCCGCCTGACCAGCGCCTCCCTGGTCGGCGCCTGGGTGAAGCAGCCGGGCAAGCTGGCGCACTGGGCGGCCCACCAGCCGCTCCCCTTGTCCTGGGCGGCGACGGCGTAGAACTTCATGCCGCTGTCTCGGCGCCCCGCCTGGGCACCAGGAAGCGCCGCCGGAAGGTCAGCACCCGCTGGCCCTGCTGGTTGATGACCCTGGTCTCGACGTGGACGACGCCCCGGTCGGGCTTGCTGGCCGACTCCCGCTTGTCCAGCACCTCGCTCTCGGCGTAGACGGTGTCGCCGATCCACACCGGCCCGTCGTGGGTGATCCTCTCGTACTCCAGGTTGGCGATGGTCTTCCCCGACGTGTCGGGCACGCTCATGCCCACCGCCAGGCTCAGCACCAGCGTGCCCACGACGATGCGCTGGCCGTGCTGGCTCTGGCCGGCGAAGTGCTTGTCTATGTGCAGGGGCATGTGGTTCATGGTAAGCAGGCAGAACTGCGTGTTCATGTACTCGGTGATGGTGATGCCGGGCCAGTGCTTGTAGATGTCGCCCGGCTGGAAGTCGTCGAAGAAGCGGCCGAACCGCTCGCGTCCATCGTGTACCGCCATGCTGTCCCCCTGGCGCGGCGTCCGAGACCGCCGCTGCTCACGTCATGCTAGCATCGGGGTCGGGAGCGGTCAAACCAGGGGCAGGGGGGTAGCGCTCTCTCCGCGGGCGTTGACGGGGCATGTGGCTCGGTTGGCGGCATACCGATGAGGGCCTTAACCAGCAGGCGGCGCTGTTGTGGAGGGGAGAGTGAGGCGCTAGAATCTATCCGGCCCCGCACGGGGCTGCCTCGTGTTCCCCGGTAGCTCAGTTCGGTAGAGTCCCGACAGGTCGGGATTAACGGCTTGGTCGCCTTTCCTGATGCCCTTCTTCGCATACATCTTGAGAAACCCCGAAGGCCGCTATTACATAGGCCAGACCTCCGACCTGACCGCTCGGCTGCAGCGCCATAACGAAGGTGATGTGTTCTGGACGAAGGGGCGTGGTCCGTGGTTGCTGGTCTATTGGGAGACGTTTGCCAACCGTGGGGACGCGGTGAGGCGGGAGCGCCACCTCAAGCGCCTGAGGAGCAGGGTGGCTATTGAGAGGCTGGTGACCCAGGGCACAGCCGGGCAGGGTCTTAGGGACGATGTGTGATGGCGGCGGCGTTGTGCGGGCATTGGAGAGGCGCTAGAATCTATCCGGCCCCGCACGGGGCTGCCTCGTGTTCCCCGGTAGCTCAGTTCGGTAGAGCGGGCGGCTGTTAACCGCTTGGTCGTAGGTTCGAGTCCTACCCGGGGAGCCAAAATCCCTAATGGCAAGAAAGTTGCCACAAAGCCAGCCTACCCAGGGCATGCTATAATCCACGATTCACAGGTTCTATGTGCCACGACCGGAGCAAGCTCCGGAAGGCGCAAGACCTGAGTTACGTGAGCCCTAGACGGCCTCAACAGCAGAGTAGCCACCAGCAGCTATAGGAGGGACATACGTGGAGAAGTCCAGAGCACTCGCCAGCATCATCGCCGGATGGTTTAGCGCAGCCGCCAAGGGAGACGCCGCCTATGCGGACAAACATCTCTCCAAACGTTCTGCCATGCTCCTCGTCGGCACCGACCCCAAGGAGTGGGTTCGAGGCAAAGCCGCCGCCAAGTTCCTGACGAATGAAGCCAAAGCCATGGGAGGCCAGATTAAGGTCAGAGTTGGCAAGGTCGAGGCGTACCAAGAGGGCACGGTTGGCTGGGGCATTGCCAACCCCGCCATCACCCTGCCCAACGGCAAGGTGTTCCAGCCTCGCTGGAGCGCCGTCTTCCACCGGGAAAACGGCAAGTGGAAAATCATCCAGATTCACGCCTCCGCAGGCGTGCCCAACGAGCAGCTCCTGGGCTAGGCACTGCTCGCGCCATTCGCCCTGACTGCCTAGAGACAACCGGAGAGTGGGGCGCCGGCCTGATGCGCTCGGAAGCGTCGAGCATGGAGCCGTTGCCGTGCCCGGGGGTCCGTGCAGGCCCCGTCGTCCGGCCGATTATGACGAATGTCGGCGGATTGCCGCCGTTGACCCTGTTATGAATCGGTGCTATAGTCGCCCTATGCGCAGTGCTGTGTCCACCCTGGGCAGGGGCGTTGTTTGAGGGGTAAGCCAGGCCGGGGAGGGTTGGGGATGCGTTCGACGCTGCGGGACCGAGTGGCGGTGGTGGGAGCGGGCTGCACGCCGTTCCGAGAGCACTGGAACAAAAGTGGCGACGACCTGCTCGTGGAGGCCTGTTGGGAGGCCTTCGAGGACGCGGGGCTGGGCCCCAGGGACATGCAGGCGGGGTGGCTGGGCGGCGGCATCACCGGCCAGACCCTGGCCCATGCCCTGCAGCTCGACTTCATCCCCGTGAGCCGGGTCGAAAACTGGTGCGCCACCGGCGGCGACGTCATCCGCAACGCCGCCATGGCAGTGGCGGGCGGCTTCTACGATATTGTCCTGGTCGCCGGCTTCAGCAAGACCAAGGACACCCCTGCCCTGCGGGGGAACATCTTCAATGGTGGCCCCTCTGGCACCTGGCTGCATGGCCAGGACGTGACCTTCGCCGGGCCCGCCAGCGGCAGCTTTGGCACCTTCGCCCCCCGCTACGTGCACCACTACGGCCTCAAGTTCGAGGATGTCAAGCGGGGCCTGGGCGCCATCGCCGTGAAGAACTACGCCAACGGCGCCCTCAACCCCAAGGCCTTCCTCCGCAAGACCGTCACCATGGAGGAGTACCTGAGCGCGCCCATGCTCTCCTGGCCCCTGGGGCTCCACGACTGCTGCTCCATGCCCGATGGGGCGGCGGCGCTGATCCTCACCACGCCTGAGATCGCCCCGAAGATCCGGCCCGACTATGTGGTGCTCAAGGGCCTCGGCATGAGCGTCGGCACCAAGCAGGGCCAGCTCGATTCCTCCTACGACTGGGTCCATTTCCCGGAGGCGGTGATAGCGGGACGGCAGGCCTATGAGATGGCCGGGGTCAGCAATCCCCTCAAGGAGTTGGATGTAGCCTGCGTCCACGATGCCTTCACCGTGGTGGAGCTGGTGGTGTCCGAGGACCTGGGCTGGGCGCCCCGTGGCCAGGCGTACAAATACGTGCAGGACGGCGTCTTCGACCGGGTGGAGGGCGAGCTGGCGGTCAACCCCAACGGGGGGCTCAAAGCCTTCGGCCACGGCGGCGGCTCCTCCGGCATTCACAAGAGCTACGAGGTCTACAAGCAGCTTCAGGGTAAAGCCGGCGAGCGCCAGGTCAAGAACGTATCCCTGGGCCTCACCCACGACCAGGGCGGCTATCCCGGCACCTACACGGTGGTGATCGGGATCTGGGGCACCCGCGACTAGGCGGTCGGTATCCACGTCCGCACCATCGGAAGCCTCGGAGGCGCTAATGCCCCTTCCTCTTGAAGGCATTCGGATCATAGATTTCTCCCAGGCCGCCCAGGGGCCCTACGCCAGCCAGATGCTGTCCGACGCGGGCGCCGATGTGATCAAGGTGGAGCACCCCGTCGGCGGCGATATCGTGCGAGTCTCCGGCTACACATTCCACGGCGGCGACTCCGTGTACCTGCTGGCGATGAACCGCAACAAGCGCTCCATCTGTGTGGACATCAAGCAGCCGGAGGGCCGCGAGCTGATCCTGCGGCTGGCCGAGCGCTCCGATGTGCTGCTCCAGAACTTCCGCCCCGGCGTTATGGAGCGCCTGGGGCTGGGCTACGCCGACGTTGCAGCGCGCAACCCGCGCATCATCTTTATGTCGGCCTCCTGCTACGGCGATACGGGCCCCTGGCGGGACCTGGGCGGCGGCGACATCATGGTCCAGGGCGCGGGCGGCCTCATGAGCATCACCGGCCCCCTGGGCGGCGAGCCGGTGGCCGTGGGCTGCCACGCCGTGGACCTCTTCGGCTCCCTGCTGGTGCTGTACGGCATCACCATGGGCCTGCTGGTCCGCGAGCGGCTGGGCATCGGCCAGGAGATCAAGAGCAACCTGCTCAACGCCTCCATCGCCATGCAGTCCTTCGAGGCGACGGCCTATCACATCAACCAGCGAGTGCCGCCGCGGGCGGGCCGCAGCCACATGGAGTTCTTCCCCTTTGGCGCCTATCCCACCAGGGACGGCAAGTACTTCATCCTCTCCAGTGGCGACTGGCCCCTGCTCTGCCGCCTGCTGGAGCTGCCGCCCGCGGTGGCCAACGACGAGCGCTTCTTCACCAACAGGGGCAGGGTGGACAACCGCGAGGAGCTGACCCCCATCTTCGAAGCCGCCACCCGGTGCAAGACCCGTGACGAGTGGCTCCGCGCCCTCGCCGGGGCCGGGCTCTATGGAGCGCCGGTCCTCGATTACGAGGAGCTGTTCAGCCACCCCCAGGTCGCGGCCAACGAGATGATCGTGGACGTGCCCCATCCGGCAGGGCCCTACAAGATGCCCGGTATCCCGGTCAAGTTCACCGCGACCCCGGGCGCCGTGCGTTCGGGCCCGCCGGCGGTGGGCCAGCATACCGAGGAGGTGATGCTGGAGCTGGGCTACACCTGGGACCAGATCCGCGATCTCAGCGCGCGCCACGTGGTGGGTTTCGTCTCCGCCGACGAGGGAGGCGTGCGGCTGAAGACATGAGGGTGATAGGCCGGGTCGCGGAGGAGCCCGCCTCGGAGAGGAGTCAGAAGCTGGCCCACGCAAGCAGCCCCTATCCGGCCCGATTCTTCGCGGGAGCAGCCCTGGTGGCGCTCCTGACGGGTGCCAGCGGCGGCGCCCAATAATTGTACCCGTAAGGCAGCGAAGGGAGAGGAGGAAGCATGTCTAGCTTGATCAAACGCTTGCGCGCCCCGGTGCTCGCCGGGATCGGTGTCATAGCATTAGTGGCCGCGGCCTGCGGCGGCGGCGCTGCCCCCACGGCGACCCGGGCGCCGGCGCCCACCGCGACCCGGGCGCCCGCGGCAACCGCTGCCCCCGCGCCCACGCCCACGCCGGCGAAGCCCAAGCCCCAGGGCAAGGCCGTGGTCGCCGTCGGCGACCTGGGCGGTCAGATCACCGACTACCATAACTTCGTCAACGGCAACCAGCTCGTCATCAGC
>JACQGV010000126.1 GCA_016199375.1 Chloroflexota bacterium
GACTCTGAGCGAAGAGCAGGCCAGGGAGGGCTACTGGGTCGAGACCAGCGGCAGCTATGCGCTTGTCTGGCACCAGAAGAACCAGATAGCGCTCCTGTCGCTCTCGCCGGACATCGCCCGCAAGGTCCAGGATGTGGTGGAGCGGAGGCGCAAGGAGCTCAAGGAGGTCGAGGAGAAGACCGGCTGGAAGCCGAACCAGTAGATGAGCGGGGCTCCCGTAAGGCCGAGCGGTGCCCTTCCTTAATAGAGAAGCCGCTGCGGCTGCAAGGGCAGTCCCTGGGTGAAGTGAACAACGCGCAGATAGCCGACATCCTGGACGCCATCGCCAGCCTCTTGGAGCTGAAGGGCGAGGAGCGTTTCAAGGTAGTCGCCTACCAGCGGGCGGCCCGGGCCATCGCCCTGCATCCCAAGGAGATGGTGCTGGCCCTGAAGGAGGGCGACGACCTGCGCGCCATCCCTGGCATCGGCAAGTCCATCGCTGAGAAGATCGAGGAGCTGGTGCGCAGCGGGCGGCTGGAGTATTTCGAGGAGCTGAAGGCGCAGTTCCCACCCGGCGTCACCGAGCTGCTCCACATCCCCGGCGTGGGGCCCAAGACCGCCCTCAAACTGGTGCAAGAGCTGGGGGTGACATCCCTGGAGGAGCTGGAGGCAGCCGTTGCCGACGGGCGGGTGGCCGGGCTGCCGGGGCTGGGCGCCAAGTCGGCCGAAAATATCGAGCGGCGCTTGCGGGAGCTGCGGGCCAAGGAGCGGCGTATCCCTTTGGGCGCGGCCCTCCCCATAGCGGAGGAGTTGCTGGCGGGGCTGCGCCAGGTGCCTGGGGTGCGCCAGGCCAGCGCCGCGGGGTCCCTGCGGCGCTTCCGGGAGACGGTGGGCGACATTGACCTCATGGGCACCGCCGACGACCCGCCGGCGGCCATCGCGGCCTTCGTGGCCCTGCCCCAGGTGAAGGCGGCGCTGGCCCAAGGCCCCACCAAGGCCACCGTGCTGGTCCATAGCGGGCTCCAGGTGGACCTGCGGCTGGTGGAGCACCAGGACTTCGGTTCGCTGCTGCAGCACTTCACGGGCAGCAAGGAGCATAACGTGGCGCTGCGGGAGTGGGCGCGGCGCCGGGGCTACTCCGTCAGCGAGTACGGCATCGCGGAGATCGCGAGCGGCCGCGTCCACCACTTCCAGCGGGAGGAAGAGGTCTACCGCTTCCTGGGGCTCCAGTTCATCCCTCCGGAGATACGGGAGGCCCGGGGCGAGATCGAGCTGGCCGCGCGAGGCGCCCTGCCGCGCCTGGTGGAGGCGGACGACATCCGGGGCGACCTCCACGCCCACACCGATTGGACCGATGGCCAGGACTCCCTGGAGGCGATGGTGCGGGCCGCCAGGGAGCGCGGCTATGCCTACCTGGCCATCACCGACCACTCCGTGGGCCGGGGCATCACCAACGGCCTCTCCGTCGAGCGATTGCGGGAGCAACGCAAGCTGTTGCAGTCCGTGGAGCAGCAGGTGGGCGGCATCCGCGTGTTCCACGGCACCGAGGTGGATATCCGGGCCGACGGCACCCTGGACTATCCGGATGAGGTGCTGGCGGAGCTGGATGTGGTGGTGGCCAGCCTCCATTCCGCCTTGCAGCAGCCGGCGGAGCGGATGACGGAGCGGGTGCTGCGGGCGCTGGCCAACCCCCACGTGGACGTTTTTGGCCATCCCAGCGCCCGGCTCCTGGGCGAGCGGCCTCCCGTGGAGCTGGACTGGGAGGCGGTCTTCCACCAGGCGTCAAGGACGGGCGTGGCGCTGGAGATCAACGCCTCGCCGGGGCGGCTGGACCTGAAAGACGTCCACGTGTCCAGGGCGCGGGAGCTGGGCTGCCGCTTCCTGGTGAACACCGATGCCCACGCCGCCCGGCACTTCGCCGCCATCCGATACGGGGTCGGGGTCGCCCGGCGCGCCTGGTGCGAGTCCCAGCATATACTCAATAGTCGCCCCCTGGCCGAGTTCGAGGACTTTCTGTATCATCGGCAGGTGGTGTCCGGGCTATGAGCGGTGCACAGACGTCGCCGATAGGGGACGAGGCCCGCCGGCGGGCAGAGCGCCGGGTGGGGGCCCGGCTGGGCTTCCTCAGCCATTTGCTCCTTTTTGCCCTGGTGAACCTGGCGCTGGCAACGGTCAATGCCCTCGCGACGCCCAGCTTCTGGTGGTTCCCCTGGCCGCTCTTGGGATGGGGGATCGCCCTGGCCGTCCACGCCGTCAATGTGTTCGCGCTGGAGGGGTGGCGCGAGGCCTGGGTGCGCCGGGAGGAGGAGCGGGAGCTCCGGCGGCTCCAGGGGAGATGAGGCCGGCTGCCATGGACAAGGGGCTGAATGCGACCGAGATTAGGGTGGGCTGCGACCCCCGCCAGGGGCAGCTCTCGGTGGCTGACTTGGAGGCCCTGGAGCTACTGCGAGGGGACCTGGCCGCCGGGCGGGACTGGTACGCAGCCCTGCTGCAGGCGATGGCGCTCTGGGGCAGCCGCCGGGAGGTCGTGGAGGGCCGGGAATATCTTTATCTTATCGCCGACGAGGCCTTCGATTGGCTCGCCCTGGCGGAGCGGTTGCTGCTGGCTGCGGACGGCCAGGTCCCCAAGGCAGAGAAGGATGCCCTCTTGCGGCGGGGCCAGCCACCGCGGGCGCTGCCCGAGGCCGAGTTCAGGCGGCTGCTGGGGCCCGCCAAGTACCGGGCTTACCTGAACTACTTCTACGGCGTCACCGTGGAGCAGGCCCTCCAGCAGGCCGTAGCCGGCGAGGCGCGCAAGGAGCGCCGCTGCCGGGGGCTGGTCGGCAACCGCGGGCTGAGCCGCGAGGCCTTTCGCCGGATATACGGCGAAGAGCAGGAGGCGCTGGTCGCCCAGTTCCGGCAGGAGCAGGGGCGCGCCGGGGGGCCATCTTTCACCCCCACCCAGCGCAAGGCCCTTCTCTATTGGCTGTTCAAGTACCGGCTGGCCCATTGCGACCAGGCGCGGGTGGCCAGCGACACGAAGAAGGGCTTGCGCCACCTGGAGCGGAGCGGGTGGAGGGGCCCGGTCGCTGGCGCGGCGGAGGTGGAGCCAGCGCTCAGGCGAGGACCTGGTCCAGGTCCTGCATGAGGGCCAGTCGGGCCGGGGGCGCCAGGCGGGAGAGCTCGGCGGGGGCCTCGAAGCCGCGGGCCTTGCCCCAGTTTCGCCAT
Organism: Chloroflexota bacterium; assembly: GCA_016199375.1. Taxonomy (GTDB): domain Bacteria; phylum Chloroflexota; class Dehalococcoidia; order SHYM01; family SHYM01; genus JACQGV01. Next base: position 3,187 of record JACQGV010000126.1, read on the forward strand.
TCCCGCTCGATGTACTGGTCTATCTCCGCCAGGAGAGAGTCAATCTCCTCCACCGCGGGCGGGCGCCGGCGCCAGCGGTAGGCCGGGTCGGGCAGGCGGGCGGGCGCCGTGCCCTGCTCCAGGGCCAGGAACCAGTCCTGGAGCACATCTATGATGTGGCGGGTCTCTTCCTCGGGGGCGTCAGCGCCCCAGATGTTGTTGGCGCTCATAGCTCACCCTCACGGTGGCCGCAGGCGTTGGCTCCCAGCTAGGGGCGCAGGGTGCGCCGGATCTTGGTGCCGACGTCGGTCTTCTGCTGCGGGCAGAGCTCGTCAGGCGCCAACCTTCTTAGCGGCTCCGGCGTCGTGGCGGGCCTTACGGTGATGTCGGGGCTTGTTCTTACCGGCATGCTCATCCCTCCCCACCGCTGCCGCCAGGTCTTCGATGACCTCTCCGGCCTGGGCCTCGGTGTCGAACTCCAAAAGGATGCGGTAGATTTTCTTCTTGAGGGTCAAGCCCACCGGCTGGTGGCCGATCTGCATGGTGATGGGGATGCGGTCGCGGGCCAGCCACGCCTCCTTCTCGGTGAGGGCGAGGGTCACCGGGGTGAGCTCGCTGCCATCCTGGTTTTGCTGGATGAAGGCCGAACCGAGCTTCAGCAGGAGGGGCTTGGCGACGCGGACCCCCTCCTCGGTGTCGTCGTTCTTCAGGACTGACTCCAGGGCATAGGTCTCCTCCCGGGTCAGCTCTAATAGTTTGCTGTTGTCCATGGCATCTATCCCCCACTCCTTTTACATACGATAACAGTGGGAATGCGGATTGTCAATAAAAAAGCATTAATACTTTTAGAAGACACAATGCCCGCGAAGACGGCGGCGCTCAGCGCCAAGCAGGCCAGTGGCGTCACGGAGAGCCTCGTACATGACGAAACTAGGCTGTAACAGTTTCCAACATTTCGCTATGGTAGGAGGGCGCGCTCTGCCGATTGAAAACATTTATATTGACAAACCCTCGCCAGTATGGTATATTCGCCCCGGAATTTTCTTGGCCCTAATGGAAAGGCTGGCCCTATGGACGACACCCGCGGTCAGATCATAGCCATCCTCCAGCGGCGCAAGCAGGCGACGGCGAGGGAGGTGGCCCAGGACCTGGGCGTCACCGAGGCGACGGTGCGCCGCCACCTGGAGATACTGCTGCGGGACCTGAAGGTGTCCCGCAGCGTCGAGCGGGGCGGCCCCGGTCGCCCCAATCATGTGTTCTCAGCGCTGGGCGAAGCCCCATCCCCCGCGCCTGCCGGCCTGCAGCGCCTGGCGGGCGGCCTGCTGTTCGAGGCCGCGGGTCTGGGCCCCGAACTGGGCGGCCTGGCCGACGGCCACAACCTGGCGGCCGTCCTGGTGGACCGGCTGGCCCACCGCATGGCCCTCACCCACGCCTGGAGGCTGGTGGACAAGCGGGGCATGGAGTGTCTTCAGGAGGCTGCGGCTGCCCTCCGGGACGAGGGCTATGAAGCCGACTACCAGCGCACCGGGGACGGCGACCAGATTGTGCTGGCCCGCTGCCCCTTCGGCGACCTGGCGCGGCGCAATCCGGCGCTGTGTAATCTGGAGTCCCGCTTCGTGGCGGGGCTGCTGGGCGCCGAGGTGGAGCGCCGCTGCGCCATCGCCCAGGGGGCCGACCAGTGCCTGCTGGCAATCCGGGCCGCGCGACCGGCCGCGCCGCCGACGCCTGGGGAGGCGGAGCCAGCAGGGGCAGGGGTGATGATCAAGGGATAGCGAGTTGCCTGTCCGTTCCTCGCAAGCGGATGAGAACTACCGCGTGCGTGCCTTTTGCGGCGTAGGAAGTCTGGCAAGGTTCGGATCGTTAACGCCACCACTATCAGGACTGCCCCAGCGAGGAAAGCCCAAGGCCTTGGTATTACCGGAGAAGCACCGCGGGATGATCCCGCGGCATAGTCTCAGCCGTCGAGGAGGGCACAAGGCCTTCGCATCACCGCGGGCCTGACAGGAGGCGGGCTTCCTCCCGGAGCCGGTCCATCGCCTCCAATTTCCGGGCGAGGCCCAGCCGCGCTTGCCTGCGGTGGAACGTCCGCTTGTCCCTAAACAGGCGCGCCGCTAAGCCAACGGAGCCTTGCAGCAAGGGTCTCCTTCTCATCGTCGAACCTCCGCAGAAGCCTGCGCAGCCGCCGCCGGTCAGCTAATTCTAGCAGCGCCGCTGCCCGTGCTCTGTCTTTGGGCCGGAAGGCGTCCAGGGCTAGGAGGACCAGGTGCTCGGGTCGGGCGACGCGCAGTCTTACCGTGCCCGCGCGGGCAGGCCTGGCCGTCCGCAGGGCGTCGGCGTAGAGAGGCTTCGTGGTGGTGGGGAGCATCTGTACCGGCACGCCTCCGAAGTACAGGTGCATCCCCTCCATGCGCTCAGCCTCCGCGCGGACCCGACCAAAAAGCCGCAGGTACTCCTCGTCCGAGTCCACCAGCACCGTGATATCCAGGTCGGCGGTGGCCAGGGGGCCCACATAGAGGCCTGCCGCCACGGCGCCGATGACGGCGTAGTCGCGGATGACGCGCCGGCGCTTGAGCTGGTTCAGGGCGCGGAGGGCGGTGACAAGAGGCATGGAACCCTTGCTACACCAGCACCTTGCCGGGGTTGAGGATGTTGTTGGGGTCGAGGGCGCGCTTGATGGCGCGCAGGGCGCCGACGCCGGCCTCGCCGTAGAGCCAGGGCAGGTAGGGCGCCTTCAGGCTGCCGACGCCGTGCTCGCCGGTCAGCGTCCCCTTCAGGTCTATGGCGGCGCGGATGAAGTCCTCCAGCAGGGCGTGGGAGCGCGCCATCAGCTCCGGGTCGCGCTGGTCGGTCAGGATGTCGGGGTGGATGTTGCCGTCGCCGGCGTGGGCGGCCAGCCCCAGCTCCAGCCCCCGGCGCCGCGCCGCCTCCCGCACCCGCGCCACCATCTCCGGCAGCGACTCGCGGGGCACCGTCATGTCCTCCACCAGGACGGTGGGCGCAGCGCGGGATAGGGCAGGGTAGTGGGCGCGGCGGGCGCCCCAGAGCACCTCCCGCTCGGCCTCGTCCTGGGCCACCCGCACCGAGGTGGCGCCGCCCTCCCGGCAAGCCTCCAGCACTAGCTTGAAATCGCTTTCCACCTCAGCGGGCGCGCCGTCCACCTCGATGAGCAGCACCGCCTCGGCGTCGCGGGGCAGGCCGGAGGGGCGGAAGGCCTCCACCGCCAGGATGCTGTGGTGGTCCATCATCTCCAGGGCGGCGGGCACGATGCGGCGGCGGATGATGGCGCTGACCGTCTCGGCGGCCCGCTGGATGGAGTCGTAGGCGGCCATGCAGGTCTGGTGGGCCGCGGGCAGGGGGACGAGGCGGCAGGTGATCCGGGTGACCACGCCCAGGGTGCCCTCGGAGCCCACCATCAGGTGGGTGAGGTCGTAGCCGGAGCGGTTTTTCACCGTCACGCCGCCGGTCTGGATGACCTCGCCCGTGGGCAGCACGACCTCCAGCCCCAGGATGTAGTCCTTGGTGGTGCCGTACTTGACGCAGCGCAGGCCGCCGGCACCCTCGGCGACGGTGCCGCCCAGGCTGGCGATGCGGGCGCTGGCGGGGTCGGGCGGGTAGAAGAGGCGGCGCGCCTCCACGGCGGCGTGGAAGTCCCCCAACAGCACGCCGGGCTCGGCGGTGGCCGAGAGGTTGCCCTCGTTGATCTCCAGGATGCGGTCGAAGCGGCTGGTGGCCAGGATGAGGGCGCCCTCGACGGGGATGGTGCCGCCGGAGAGGTTGGTGCCGGAGCCGCGAGGGATGACGGGGACATTGAGGTCGTTGGCGAGCACCAGGATGCGGGAGACCTCCTCGGCGGTGCGGGGCAACACCACGCAGGAGGGCATCACGTTGCCCGGCGCGGCGTCGTAGGAGTAGGAGACCAGGTCGGCGGGCGCGGCCAGGACATGCTCCCTGCCGACGATGGCCTGGAGCTGGGCGATGAGGCTGGCGCCGGCGGCCATGGTTGCCTCCCGAGGAGACTCCCTCTCCC
>JACQGV010000007.1 GCA_016199375.1 Chloroflexota bacterium
CAGGGCGTGGGTGTGCACTAATATGGATTGCGGCTTCAACATCAAGATCCGCAATGGCGACGTTTACGTCAACGAGCCCATAAGCGACGGGTCGCTCCACGGCTCCCGGGCCAGGTAGCCCGTAGCGGCGCACTCCCGGCTGTGCTACCATCTAATCTGAGGTATCCGAGCCTTGAGCGGGCGCTGGCGAGCGTTACGACGGGCTCGGGAGGGATGGCGGGGCTAGCACCTGCGGGGACGGAGGAGCTGAGGGGCAGTGATTGAGCGCGCCGACTCCGGAGGGCGCTGGCGCCGCCGGGTGGCCTGGGCACTGATACTGGTGGGGCTGTCGCTGGTGGCGCTGCCGGCGGCCTATTTCGGTTACGCGGCGGTGGCCCGCTCTCAGGTCCGCCAGGTGGAGGCCAGTCTCGCGCCTGATGAGTACCGGGCCTGGGCGATCCAGCCTCCCGGGGCCAGCCCAGGGCCCTCTGGTAAGGCGCAGGGCTACTCCGGCCCCTTGCAGGTCGGCGACTACTCCGCCAACGGCTACGCCGATCCCTCGGTCCCCTATGAAGTGGCCCAGCAGCGGCTCCCCAACGGCCTCTCCATCAGCCAGCTCCTGGACCTGATCGGCTCGGCGGAGCGCATGGTGGCACCCCCACGACCTCCTGGGGAGCCGCCACCCCCGGCAGCAGCGCCGCCGACCCCGGTCCCACTCCCCAAAGATGAGGACTTGCCGGCCTCGGCGCGGGCCGCCTTGCGCCTGGCGCAGCCGTCGCCGGGTGCCGACGAGACCAGGGCCCGACAGATCCGCATCCCCTCCATCGCTGTGGACGCGCCCATCAAAGAGATCAGGCAGGTGGTGGAGGAGGGGAAGCTGGTCTGGGAGCGGCCCAAGTGGGTGGTCGGACAGTTGCAGGGGACTTCTAACCCAGGACAAGGCGGCAACGCCGTCATGGCGGGGCACCTGGAAAGCCCCATCCGGGGCGAGGGGAACGTGTTCGAGAACCTGCCCGGCGTGCGGCTTCTGGAGTCGGTCTATGTGGAGACCGAGCGGGCGCGCTACGAGTACCGCGTGGTCCAGAAGCGGGTGGTTGAGCCCAACGACCTGGAGGCCCTGGCTGATACCAAGGACGCCACCCTGACCCTCATAACCTGCACGCCCAGGTCGGATGGATACAGCCGCCGGGTCCTGGTCATCGCCAAGCTCTTCAGGGTGGAGGAGCTGCCTTCCCCTGCGACTTCCACCAGTGGCTGAGCGGCCCGTGAGCCCCACCACAGCTTCGGGCGGGCCCCAGCGGCCGTTCACCGTCTGTCCCCAGTGCGGCGCCAGCTACACCGAGCCCCGCCGGGTCTGCGAGCGCTGCCGCTACTGGGCGCCGACCGCCTCCTGGATGGCCAGCGCCGCCGCGAATAAGGAGCGTTGGCGCCTCCCGTATGTGCGGTTCGGGTTCTGGTGGGCTCTCGCCCTCCCCTTGCTCTTCCTGGGTATCCTCGCCCCGCGGGCGTACTTCACCGTGTTCAACAGCCGCTTGCTGGTCGGGGGACCCTCCAGCGAGCTTGCCTCGACCCCGGGACCCGGCGACTGGACCATGGAGGGCCGGGACCTGTCCCACTCGCGCTTCGTCCCCGGCGTGGCTCCGTCCTTACAGGGCAAAGTCCTGTGGAAGGTGGCGCTGGGCGAGCCCACGGGCTCCGCCCCGACGGTGGCGGAAGGCACCGTCTATATCGGCGGCGGCGACTTCAAGGTCTACGCCCTGGATGCGGGCACGGGCGCGACGCGCTGGACGGCGCCCACCACCGGCCCGGTGCACTCCCAGCCGGCGGTGGCGGGTGACCTGGTCTATGTGGGGCTCCTGGACGGGCGGGTGCTAGCCCTGGAGCGGGCCACGGGGGCCCTGCGCTGGCAGTTCCAGACCGCCAACCCTCTCTACCGCTCCGCCAGCGTCCAGGAGGGACGGGTGTATTTCGGCTCGGGCGATAAGACCCTGTACGCCCTGGATGCTGCCACGGGGCGGCGCCTGTGGCGCTTCCCCACCGGGGGCTGGGTGCGCTCCACGCCGGCGGTCAGCGCAGGGCTGCTGTTCTTCACCTCCGATGACCAGAGCATCTACTTCCTCGACGCGCGCAGCGGCCGCCAGTCGCTGCGCTTCCGCACCGGGCGTGCCCTGGGGACGTCGCCCACCCTTGTGGGCACCACCGTCTATCAGGTGGCGCGCGATGGCAGGCTCCTGGTGCTGGACGGCAAAGCCAGGGAGTTCCCCCTGGAATACCAGTTCCGGGTGGCCTGGGCCCAGATGTTTGTCTGGGGGCTGGCGCCGCTACCGACGCCCTACAGCGGTTCCAAGTGGACCTACGCCAACGTCCGCGATGTAGAGGCGCCGCCCGCCACGGCGGGCGGCGTGCTGGTGGTGGGGACCGCCAAGGGCCAGCTCTACGGGCTCTCCACCAGCGCCAACGAGCGCCGCTGGGAGTATCAGGCCGGGAAGCCCATTCGGCAGGCGCCCTTGATAGTCGGCGACCTGGTCCTGGCCGTGGACGAGGAGGGCACGGTCCACGGGGTTGACTTAGGCACCGGCGCCCGCCGCTTCAGCCACCGGCTGGGCATTCCAGTGGCGGTGGCCCCTGTCTACGCCAACGGCCTCCTCTACCTGCGGGGCACGGATGGGACTCTCTCCGCCATTCAGTAGGTGCAGGGGGGCCTGGGTGCGGCTACTGCCCTCCGTTAGCCAACTGACCTACCAGTGTTGACCTGTCCTCTGACGCCGCTTGAAGGAGTCGCCGTAGCTCCGCGCTCCGCCGCCTGGTCTCCCGGCTCACGCCGCTGGCCAGGGCCGCTTTGACTTGCCAGATGGCGGTCACAATCTGCCGCACCTGGCCTTCCGTCTCAGGGCTGCTTAGCCCCTCCAGGGCCTGCTCCGCTGCCGCGATGAGATTGTCGGCTTCGATGGCTGCCTGGACCCTCTCCCGCAGCTCCCTGTCTTGCTCGGCGCTGCCTTGCGCCTCCCGGGTCAGGCCCACAATCTCGTGGCGGTCGAGGGACTTGCAGGAGACCATCCTGGTCTCCACCGCGCTCTCCGTGGAAAGTTCCTTGGCGGAGACCTGGATGACTCCGTCCACATCGGCGTTGAGGGCCACTTCGACTTTGGCGGACCCCCTGGCGGCAGGTGGGATGCCATGGAGCCGAAACTGGCCCAGGGATATGTTGTCCACGGCCAGCTCCCGCTCCCCCTGCAGGACATGGATGTCCATGGAGGTCTGAAAGTCGGCCGCCGTGGTGAAAATGCGCGCGCCGGCCGCCGGCAGGGGCGTGTTCCGGGGGATGAGCCTGGCCATCAGCCCGCCGCGTGTCTCGACGCCGAGGGAGAGGGGGAGGACATCGAGCAGGATGGCCTTCCTGACCAGGCCGAGGAGCATGCCGGCCTGGATGGCGGCGCCCAGGGCCACCACCTCATCGGGGTTGAGGTAGCGGTAGGGCTCCTTCGCTAGCAACTCTCTTGCCAGGCGCCGTACACAAGACATCCTGGTGGCACCCCCCGCCAGGATGACGCGGTCAATGTGCGCGGGAGCCATTCCAGCATCCTTGAGGGCCTGGGTGGTGGGCCCCGCCATCCGCTGCAACAGGTCAGCAGTGAGCGCTTCGAAGCCGTCCCTTGTCAGCTCCGCTTCCAAGTGGCGGGAACCTCTGCCGTCCGCCTCGATGAAGGGGACTCGCACCGGGGCCGAGGGCGCCCAGGAGAGGAGGATCTTAGCCTTCTCTGCCGCCTCCCTCAGCCTCTGCTTGGCCCCCCCGTCGGTGGGGAAGTCCTTGCCGTGGGCCCTCTTGTACTCCTCTTCCAGGTGGGCTGCGACCCGAGCATCGAAGTCGTCTCCGCCGAGCCAGCTATCGCCGCTGACAGCCCTCACCTCGAAGATACCCTCGCCCAGCTCCAGGATTGAGACATCGAAGGTGCCGCCGCCCAGGTCCCACACCAGGATGGTGTGGACGTCCTCGCGATCAAGGCCATAGGCCAGGGCAGCGGCCGTGGGCTCGTTGATAATCCTCATCACGTCCAGGCCGGCCAGCAGGCCCGCCTCCTTGGTGGCCTGGCGTTGGCGGTCGTTGAAGTAGGCCGGCACCGTGATCACGGCCCGGTCTATCCGCTCTCCCAGATAGTCCTCGGCATCGGCCTTGACCTTGCGCAGGATGAGGGCGGAGACCTCCTGGGGAGAGTACTCCTTGGTGCCGGCCTTGACCTTGAAGTTGGAGCCCATGAAGCGCTTGATAGAGAACACGGTGCTGTCGGGGTTGGCCGCCGCCTGCCTTTTAGCGGCCTGGCCGACCAGGGGCCCTCCCTCCCTGGTGAAGGCGACGACCGAGGGGGTGAGGCGCTGGCCCTCGCGGTTGGGTATGATTTTGGGGCGCCCGTCCTCGATGGTGGCCGCCAGCGAATAGCTGGTTCCCAGGTCAATCCCGATCGCTCTGGCCGTTCCCACGCTCATCCTCCACTACGGGCACTTCTTGCTTGAGGGTTCCCTGCGGCGGCCGGCGCCAGCGCTGGCGCCATGGCCTCAGGCGCCCGAATCCGCGCCCGTATGCTCCGGTCCCACTCCGTCATCACCCCGTGCCGCGCCATCGTCTCGACCCCGGCCAGGGCAGCTCGCAGGTTGAGGCCGATGAGGGGGACTCCGGCCAGGCAGATGATGATGTCGGCGTTGATCACCAGCCCGCGGTCGAGGACGCGGTCAAGCAGGTCCACCAGCGTGGCCGGGGCGCGGGGCGCGGGGTCCACAGTGCTCCCTTCCGCTAGCAGAAGCTGTAGGGCGGCAGCGGCCCCGCCAGGCGGACGCTGTAGCCAGCTCTGTTGCCGACCTGGTCCAGCTCGCTCTTCAGCGCGGCGCAGCGCTCTCTAGGCACCAGGCACGACAGGTTGATCAGCATCCGGCGCCCGTCCTCACCCCGCGTCAGTTTTTCCAGGCGGACGTTGTCCGTCCAGCGGCTCAGGCAGCCGTACACTGCCTGGCAGCGCTCCGTCGCCAGGGCCTCCATCTCCCTGGCCAGCAGCCGCTCCAGCTGCTGGCCATACATGTAGGCGAGTCCGCGCGGCTTCGAGGCCATCTCCTGCCCCAGCTTCCTGATCTCCGGACAGCTTTCGGTCACTAGCTTGGCAACCAGGGCAGAGTCCCAGAAGACCTGGACCGCGTACTCGGACTTCCCAGCCAGGGCCTTCAGCTTCACCGTGAGTGCCTCACGCTGTTCCTTCAGCCACCCTGTCAGGGCCTCCTCGGCGTCGCCCTGCTCGGCCCTGATAATGGTGTTGAAGGTCAGCGGCAGCACGGTGCCCCACCGCTTCCAGGCGGCCTCCACCACATGGTGGTGGGCCAAGACCCAGGCCGCGACGACCTCCGGGTCACGGGACTGATAGGGCTGGGCCGAGCAGTCGTGGACGAGGGCGCAGAGGCCCTCGCAAGCCAGGGTGTGCACCGGGCGTCCATCCAGGCCGACCGGCCCCAGGCCGGTCTCCTCGCTGCCGGGGGCGACGCAATAGACGTAAAGACCGCGCGCCTGGCTGGCCTCGCCGGCACCGGGGCGTAGCTCAAGCTCACCGCTCTGCACCACGGCTCACCCCCAACTGCGCCAACTCCCACCGGCCAGGGTCCAGGAAGGCGGCAACGGCATCCTCCACCGCCTGGTCGAGGCCGTCCCTGACCGACCTCACCGCCTCGGCGACTCCCATCTCCACCTTGAGCTTCTCGATGGCGCCGTCCAGGTCCTGGAGCGCCTCCCCCAGCCTCTCGATCTCCTGCTCTGTCAGGCTTCCCGCCTCCATGCGCCTCAGGGCCTGGAGCCGCAAGGCCTCCTTGACGATCTCCACCAGCGCCACCACGAGGCCGAGGACGCCCTGTTTCAGGTCCTTTTCCGCGATGTCCACAATCAAGGGCAACCCCTCCCCCAGTCTGCCCTGTCCTCAGCTTTCGTTAGCCCTGCCGCTGCCTGTCTTCCGCTTGCTGACGCGGACCTCCAGGACGCCGTTGCGACAGGTGGCCTTCATGGTCTCGGTCGCTACCGAGGCTTCCAGGCGAATCTCCTTGCGGTACAGCCGCC
>JACQGV010000127.1 GCA_016199375.1 Chloroflexota bacterium
CGAAAACACTGCGCCGCGCAAACCGTCGTAGCTCCGCTTCCGCCGCTTGGACCTCCTTCTTGCCGCTGCCCAGGGCCTGCTCCACCTCCCGCATCTTCTGCACCATCAAACGCAGCTCCAGGGGCTCGAGGGCGTAGGAATGGTCCGGCCCCGGCAGCCGGTTGCTCAGTGTGAAGTGCTTCTCTAACAGGTTCGCCCCTAGGGCGACCGCCGCCAGGGGGCCTACCAGAGGGTCACGAGAGTGGTCCGAAAAACCCACGGGCACCCCGAAAGCATCTTTCATCGTCACCATGCCCCTCAGGTTCAGGGACTCCAAGGGCGCCGGATAAAACGTGGTGCACTGCATCAGCATGAGGCGCTTGTTCCCGGTCTGAAGGAAGGCCTCCACCGTTGCGGCCACCTCCCCCATATCCGCGGTGCCGGTGGAGATTATGACCGGCTTGCCCTTCCGGGCGACGTGCTGGACGAGGGGGAGATGCGTCATCTCCGCGGAGGCGATCTTGTGGGCCGGCACATAAGGGTCCATCCGGTCGGCGGACTCCTCATCGAAGACCGACGCCAGGAATATGATGCCCTTCTCCTGGCAGTAACCCGCTAGCTCCGGCAGCCACTCATAAGGCATCTCCATGTCGGCGATGATGTCGTAGATCGGGCGCGCCATCTTCAGGAACTCGCTCTCGCCAGCGCTCTTGGGGTAGAGCTTGCTGGCGCGGAAGAGCTGGAACTTGACCGCGTCGGCGCCCGCCTCGGCCGCCACGTCTATGAGGCGCTTTGCCTGGGCGAGGCTGCCATTGTGGTTGGAACCGGCCTCGGCGATGATGAAGCACGGCTCCCGTTCCCCGATCGAGCGTTGCGCGATCTGCACTGCGTCCGTCATGCCTTTCCCCCCAGTGTCGCTACTTGCTCGAACGCCGAGACTGCACTGGTTTGTCCCTGCGGGCAGAGCGGAGGATTCTCCGCCCTTCGAGGCGCCCCAAGACCAGGCAGCAGCGCCCCGCTCCCACAGTGGCCAGGGCCCGGTACAGGCGACGCCTCAGCTCGCCCGGAAGCGCCATCTCGAAGCTTACGCGCCTCTGATGGCACTTGCTGCCGACCTCTGGATTGCCCAGGTAGTCGTCCCCGGCGAGGAGGAAGAACTCCATGGGGAAGTCGCTTTGCGAGTGGACTACCCTAAACCCGAGCCGCTCCAAGAGGGTGTGCATCGAGTCAAAATCGAAGTAGTTGATGTGGTCAGGTACGGCTATCCACCAGGGCTCCCGGGCCAGTTGTTTCCCCGCGGCGAGCTGCAGCTCGCTGAAGTCGTTGGGCACCTTCACGCAGAGCACGCCCCCACGTGGCTCCAAGACCTCCCTGGTGAGCTTGATCAGCCCGACCGGATCGGGGACATGCTCCAGAACATTCAGGAGCAGGACGGCGGAGAAGGGCTTCGCTCCCGAGGACTTGTGCTGCTCGACGAGCTTCTCCAGGGGGGAGCTGTAGACGGCGATGCCGCGGGCCTTCGCCGCGGCTGCGGCCTCCGCTGAAGGCTCGATCCCCACGGTCTCGAATCCCCGGTCTTTCAGGTAGGCGAGGGCTTCGCCGGTGCCGCAGCCGACGTCGAGGACTCGCTTGCCACCTGCATGCTGGGCCAATAGCTCATAGATGTCTGCATAGAGTGTGGCCGAGAGCCAGGCACGCTCGCGCTCTGCCTCCTCACCGCCGGCCATCAACCGGCGGATCCCGGCGTCGCCGCCCCCCTTGCGGATCAGGTCGTAGTAGTGGCTCTCATAGTACCGCACCAGCTCCTGGTCCCGCGGCACCGGATCGAGCCGCCTGTACCCGTAAACGGGGTCCTTTATGATCCGCTGCTTGTCGGCGCCCACGTAAGCTTCCTGCCTCAAGCCCGCCGGAACACCGGCTGCACGGGCTCGCCTTCAAGTCTCTGCGCGGCGTCGCCAGCCTTGATGGCCTCCGCCAGCACCTCCATGGCGGCGCGATAAGCGCCCAGGGTGTGCTGGATGTCGGCGTCGCTGTGGCTGTAGCAGACGTTGTGGTTCCCGGAGAAGAGGACCCCGCGCTTGAGGCACTCCTGCTGGAACAGGCTCTTGAGCAGCAGCGACTCCGCCCCCGTCTCGTCCTTGAAGGTGACCACGGTCCGGGGCGCGAGGCCGATGCATTCCGTGTAGCGCCCTACTCCTAACTCGGCGGCCAGGGCGTTATAGCCGTCCTTCAGCCTTCCGCCCATGGCCCAAAGCGCCCCGATGACGTTCTTCTGTCGCATCTCGTTGATGGTAGCCAGGCTGGCCGCCAGGGAGATCGCCTCGCCGCCAAAGGTGAAGGAGAAGAAGACCTCGTCGAAGAGCTCCATGACCTCCCGTCGGCCCACGACAGCAGCTATGGGCAGCCCGTTGGCCATGGCCTTGCCGACGCAGGCCAGGTCGGGCACCACACCGTAGTACTCCTGCGCCCCCCCCAGGGCGAGGCGGAATCCGGTAATGATCTCGTCGAAGATGAGCAGCGCCCCCTCGCGGCGGGCCAGCTGCTGCACCGCTTGCAAAAACCCGGGCTCCGGCTCCACGACTCCCACCGGCTCCATGATCACCGCCGCGACCTGGCCGGGGTGCTGGGCGAAGATACGCTCCAGGCTGGCGCTGTCGTTGTATTGGAAGGGTACGGTGAGCGCCTGCACTGCCTTGGGCACACCCTTGCTGCGGGTGGTGGTGCCGATGTACCAGTCCTGCCAGCCGTGATAGCCGCAGCAGGCGATGATGTCCCGCCCCGTGTAGGCGCGGGCCACGCGCACGGCCCCAGACGTGGCGTCAGAGCCGTTCTTGCCGAAGCGCACCATCTGGGCGCAGGGGATGAGCTCCACCAGCAGCCGCGCCAGCTCCACCTCCAGCGGGTGGGGCAACGAGAACGCTGTCCCCTCCTGCACCTGGCGTATCACAGCCGCGGTGACGGCGGGGTAGTTGTGGCCCAGGATGATGGGGCCCAGCGCCATCGGGTAGTCTACGTACTCGTTGCCGTCCACGTCCCAGACGTGGCTGCCCTGGCCCCGCGCCAGGAAGACCGGCGCGACGCCCTGCACGAACTGCGTGGGCCCCTTGCTGAAGGTCTGGCTACAAGATGGGATCAGCCGCTCCGCCTCGGCCTTCAGCTCCTGCGACCGTTTCAAGCTTCGCTGGCGCGGAGGCGGAGCCGCCAGGCCGGCCAGGGGCCTGGGACCCTCACTGCGAGCGGAGCCAGAGGGTGTTTTCATCGGCCCTCCATCACCACAGTCTTTGGGCCACCACGTAAGGCTTTACGAGCGCCGTCAGCTCGGGATGCCCGTCAAGAAACGCAATGATCTCCGCGAGCGGAAGCCTGGGGGCCTTGTCCCTCAGGTGGGCATAGACATGCCGGCAGAGGACCAGGTCCTCCGGGTAGTCTATGGTCAGGCGCAGGTCGAGACGCTCGACCTGGCGGGGGATCGGGAGCACCTCGACCTTGAAGTCGCCGCGGTGCTCGCGGATATAGAGGCTACAGAACTCCGAGCGGTGCCTGGAGTCCCCGAGCTTATGCGATTTCGCGAGGGCCTCCAGCTTGTAGATCTCGAAGTGGGAGCCCTCGGGCAGGCCGTCAACCGTGGTGACATCGTTGCCAGCCTTCACGTGGCGCTCCCAGGCCTCATCCATCATGTCGTAGTAGGTGAAGGGCGACTCGGTTGTGACGCGAAACACGTCGGTGCCTTGCGCCTTGTGCCCGCAGTCTATCAACCTCTTCAACACGTCCTTTTCATCGCCCCTTATGCAGTCCACGCCCCTTCTTTGCGCCAGCTCCACGAAGGGCGAGTTGGCGGCGCCCTCCGCGACACCCAGGACGATGGCCTGGACCGGCGGCAGGGTCTGGATCATGCTGATCATGTGGTCCAGGACGGTCGTGCCCTTTTCGATATCGAGGTTCTGCAGGGGCTTCCCGTAGAGCCTGCTCCCTTGCGCCCGGCAGGCCAGGGCCGCAACCAGCCGCCTCACGCTAGCATCTCCTCCGTGATCGGCTGGTCAGGCTGAACCTCAACGGCTACAGTGCGGCCAGCGACTTGCTCGACCCTGTGCAGGGAAGAGGGGCCGGGGCGCGGCGCGCGCTTCAGGCGGAGGGCTTCGGCGCCCGCCACCTCACCCTTTTTTAGCTGCCTGCTCGCCACCACCACCTTCATGGCCCGGCGGCGGTACTCCTGCTCCAGCTGGGTCACCTCCAGGCTGTCGGTCCCCAGGGCCTGCTCCAGACGCCTGACCCTGTCCCTGAACACCCGGAACTGCTCGGGCGACAGCGCCGATACGTAGTCCTCAAGCTGGAGTGAGCGGTCCAGGCTTATGTGCTTCTCGATGCAGTCCAGGCCGTAGGGGAGGACCAGGGCGGCCAGGGTCAAGGCCTCATCGCTGCTGCCCTCGGAATGGTCCATGAATCCCAGCTTGTAGCCGGGGAAACGCGCTCGCAGCGTTCCCAGCCGCCGCAGGTTGTTGTGTTCGATAGGAGTGGGATCGGCCTGGAACCCATACATCAGGCATACCTGCCGCGAAGGAGCAATGCGGTGCAGCGCCAGAAACTCCTCCAGCTCCTCCACCGAGATTCCTCCCAGCGAGATGAAGACCCTGGGGGCGGCGTCAAGGGCCGCGCGCACCAGCCGTGCGTTGAAGAAATCGGTGGTGTGAATCTTGACGCCGTCAGCGCCCAGTTTGATTGCCTCCTCCAGGCTCCGCTCACCGAAGACATCCAGATAGAACCGTGCCCCTCCCGCCCTGGCCTCCTCCGCCGCCGCCCGCCACGCTTCCCGCGGCATCTCCAGGCTGCGAAACAGGTCATAGTACTGATAGTCACGGGTAGCAATGTCATCGGCGTACACAAGCTGAAACTTTACGGCGTCGGCTCCGGCCCGTACTGCTCCCCGCGCCAGCAGCTTGGCCAGGGTGGGGTTGCCCTCGTACCCCTGGGCAACCTCCGCGATTATCTCCACAGGCATGCGGCGGCTCCTTGAGTTCGTCTTGCTCCCACGGCCAGTCTAACGCTAGGATGTTGTGCGCTCACTGGATAGCCGTTACCCATCCAGCCTTATCACCTGTCCCGTCTCCGCGGCGGCCTTGGCCGCCAGCGCCACCTTGAGCGTTCGGGCGCCAGCAAGAACGTCCTGAGCAGGCTCCTCATCCCCGGCCAGACATCTAAGGAAGTGCCGCACCTCATCCAAGTACATCTGGTTAGGCTCCCAGCCAGGCGGGTCTACAGACACCTCCCACCGGCCCTCTGCAGCTGCATAGCAACATACCTGGCCCTTGGCGTAGTCCCAGCGGATGGTCCCTTTGTCGCCGATGATGTGACAGGAGCGGCTGTAGGCCCGCTGGACGTAGTCCATATGGACTTCCCCGATGGTGTCGTCGGCGAAGCGCAGCAGGACGGCGGCCGTATCCTCGGCCTCGATCTCCAGGCGGCTCAGCTTGCCAGCGAAACAGGCGACCTGACGGACCGGGCTTCCCACCAACCACTGGATATAGTCCAGCTCGTGGATTGCGTCCAGGACAGCTCCCCCTCCCATCCACCTCTGGGCGCTGTACCCTTTTCGGTAGTCCTCCCCGGGGTGCCAGTCCGGCAGCCACTGTCCCACCTGCACGCGGGCCGCCACCACCTTACCAATGGCCCCCTCGTTCAACAGCTTCTTTACCCTGACCAGGCCGGGGTGAAAGCGCAGGTTGCAACCGACCAGCGTTACCAGCCCCTTGGTCTGTACCAGGGACAAGAGCCTTTCCAGGCCTTCCAAGCTGTGGGACAGGGGCTTCTCGATGAAGAGGTGACAGCCCTGCTCGGCGGCAGCTAGGGCCACCGGGATATGCAAAGAGGTCGGGGTGGTGACGAAAGCCACATCCGGCCTGGACGCCAGCGCCTCGGGCAAGCCGCTGAAGACAGCTAGACCCAGCTCGTCCTTCACCGCTTGCCGCCGCTCCGGTAGCACATCGAGCGCCGTCAATTCTTCCTCACCCAGGGACATGATGTTACGGAGGTGGCGGCGACCTATGGAGCCACAGCCGACAACCAGGAACTTCATGACAGGATCACTTTAGGTGTGCTGTTAGGACCTTGTCCAGCGCCTGAATCACATCGTTCACATCCTGGTCGGTCATACCAGGAAAGAGGGGCAGGGTGATGAGGCGTTGATAGCAATCTTCGGCGACTGGGTACTCGCCGCCCTGGTAGCCAAAACGCTGCCGATAGTAAGGGTGGAGATGCACCGGAATGTAGTGCACATTGACTTCGATATTCTCAGCGCGCAAGGCCTGAAAGATCTCTTTCCTCCCCGCGGTGAACCGCCCTGGCTCCAAGCGAATGGGGTACAGATGCCAGGCGCTCTTCGCCTCGGCCCGCTCTGCCGGCAAGCGGACTCCGGGCGACTTTGCCAGGGCGCCCGCGTAGCGGCGTGCGATCTCACGCCGCCGCGCTAGGTTGGCGGGCAGTTTCCTTAGCTGGGACAGCCCCAGGGCGCAGCCTATGTCTGAGAGGCGCAGGTTGTAACCCAGCTCCGTCATCTCGTAGTACCACTGCCCGCTGACCTGACGCTGCCGCTCCCGGGCCTCCAGGTCAATGCCGTGGTTGCGGAACAGCCGCAGCCGGCGGGCAAGCTGGGCGTCATTGGTGGTCACCATCCCGCCCTCACCGGTGGTGATGTGCTTCACGGGGTGGAAGCTGAACACTGTCAGGTGGCTGATGCCGCCCACGCGCCGGCTTTTGTACTCTGCCCCCAGGGCGTGGGCCGCATCTTCAATAACTATCAGCCCGCGCTGCTCCGCCAGGGAGCGGACAGCGTCCAGCTCGGCAGGGTGGCCCCCGTAGTCAACCGGGAGCACCGCCTTCGTCCGGGGAGTGATCTTTTTGGCGACCTGCTCAGGATCGACGTTCATCGTCTCGGGCGCTATGTCAGCGAATACCGGCCTCGCTCCCACATACAAAAGACAGTTGGCGGTGGCGCAGAACGTCAACGGAGTGGTGATCGCCTCGTCTCCGGGGCCCAGCCCCGCGGCAAGGGCCGCCCCGTGGAGTGCCGCCGTGCCCGAGCTGAAAGCGACGCCGTAGCGGGCCCCTACGTAGGAGGCCACCGCCTCCTCGAACTCAGGGACCTTGGGCCCCGTAGTGATCCAGTCGGACCGCAGCGTCTGCACCACAGCCTGGATATCGTCCTCATCTATCAGGTGCCGTCCGTAAGGCAACGGGCTCGGCCGGACTGGCTTGCCGCCGTGGATGGCCAAGGGCGGGCGCTCCAAGTCCAACCTCCTCATAGCTTGCCCAGCAGGTCCCTAAGTTGCTGCGAGGTCAGCTTCTCGGAGCTGTCGTCGCTGCTGTACTTGAAGTCTTCCGGAAGCTGCTTCCCCCCGTTCCAGTTCTCCCGTTTCCACCAGGGATAGGCGGGCTGGATCACGAACATATCGGGGAACTCCAAGGTCTGGGGCGCCTCATCAGGAGAGATCAACACCTCGTGAATCTTCTCCCCCGGGCGGACACCGGTGAACACCACCTTGCACTCCGGCGCGATAGACGCGACCACATCCATAATGCCCATGCTCGGAATCTTGGGCACGAAGATCTCGCCCCCGTGCATCATCTGGAGACAGCGCAGCACGAACTCGACACCCTGCTCCAGGGTAACCCAGAACCTGGTCATGCGGCGATCGGTGACGGTTATCACGCCCGACGAGCGCTGTTGCATAAAAAGCGGGATAACGCTGCCGCGGCTTGCCACCACATTGCCGTAGCGGGCGCAACTGAACTTGGTCCCTCCCAGCCCGGAGTAGGAGTTGCCCTGCACGAATAGCTTCTCGGCGCAAAGCTTGGTGGCGCCATACAGATTGATCGGGTTCACAGCTTTGTCGGTGCTGACGGCTATGACTCGCTCCACCCCACAATCAATGGCGGCATCCATAACGTTCACCGCGCCCAGTATGTTGGTCTTCACAGCCTCAAACGGGTTGTATTCGCACGCAGGCACCTGCTTCAAGGCGGCGGCATGAATCACCACGTTTACGCCCTTCATGGCCCTGTACATGCGGTCCCTATCGCGCACATCGGCGATGAAGAAACGGAGACAAGGGTCGGTGAACTGCTGCTGCATTTCGTACTGTTTGAGCTCGTCGCGGCTCAGGATAATCAGCTTTCGAGGAGGCCCTTTCTGAAGCAGTATTTCCGTACACTTCTTTCCGAAAGAGCCCGTGCCGCCGGTGATTAGGACTGTTTTTCCCTTGAGATCGAACTCCACGGAGCTAAGCCTCCTGCCACCCGTAAATCCAGCGCACATGACACATGATAGTCATGTGCGGCCCTCAAGGCCAGCTTCAAAAATCGGGGCCTGTAGGCCCGCCACTAGCCCCGGCGCGGGTCGGGGACGTTCACTACCAGCATCCCACCGCAGTTGCGGGCGACGATCAACTCCAGCGGCTCGCGGTCGCTGAGGTTGACCTCCTGATGGATGGCCAGAGGCTCCACGTACAGGAAATCACCCGCCTGCACCTCGACCGACCGCGCCAGCCCCTCGCCGAACAGAAAGCGCGCCCGCCCCCGCAGGACGTAGATCCCGCTCTCGCAGTCCCCGTGATGATGCACCCCCGAGGCGGACCCGGGCGCTGCGCTGACGAAGCCGACCCACAAGCCCGCGCTGCCGGCCGTCTCCGGCGCGACGCCCGCCTCCCGCACCATCCCCGCCGTCTGGGCCGTGGCGACGCTCCGCTCCCCTGGCCGCACGACCACGATGCCGGCTCTGGGCCTCCCCTCCCCCGCCGTCACTGGCCGATGAAGCGGGCCTCGCGCTTCTCCGCGAAGGCCCGGAAGGCTTCCTTCACGTCCTGGGTGTCGAAGAGAGACCACATCACCAGCATGGAGTAGTCCAGGGCATCGTCCAGCTCGGTGCGCAGGCCGACCCGCATGAGCCGCTTGGTCATCTGCACGGCCAGGGGCGCGTTGTCAGCCAGCTTGCGGGCCAGCTCCTCGGTGGCGGCCTTGAGCCCCTCCCCAGGCACGACCTTGTTCACGATGCCCAGGCGCTCGCACTCTCGGGCCGGCAGCAGGTCGCCTGTCAGCAGCACCTCGCAGGCGCGGCTCCACCCGATGAGGCGCGGCAGGGTGAAGATGCCGCCGTTGTCCTGGACCAGCCCGCGCTTGACGTGAATATCGCCCAGGCGGGCCTCCTCGGCGGCGAGGCGGAAGTCGCACAGCAAGGCTAGCTCGAAGCCCCAGCCCACGGCGGCGCCGTTGACGGCAGCGATGGTCGGCTTGTTGGTGCTCAGCATGATGCGGGCCAGGTTGGAGCCGCGGAAGGCCGGCACCCGGCGCCCGCCGCCGGGGCCCCCGGCGTTGTCCTTCATGTCCAGGCCCGCGCAGAAGCCGCGCCCGGCGCCGGTAAGGACGATGGCCCGGACCTCGGGGTCGCCATCGGCGTCCTTGAAGGCAGTTTCCATGCTCTGGGCCAGGGCGCCGCCCAGGGCGTTGAGGCGATCGGGGCGGTTCATGGTGACGGTGGCGACGTGGTCCTTCTTGTCGTAAAGGACATCCTTCAGCTCCATAGCCGTCTCCTTTCCGTGCTGTACGCTGGGGCGATGATAGGGCCTTCAGGGGAAAGCGTCAATCTACCGGCCCCTTCGCCTTGCTGGCCTCACGCGGGTCACGGGGTAGAATAGCGTGGGAGGGCATTCTGTTGTCACCGCCAAGGAAACCGACCACTACGAAGGCTCCGGCGCCCGCCATCAAAGTCATCGCCGAGAACCGGAAGGCCCGCTTTGACTACCACCTGGAAGAGAAGATGGAGGCGGGGCTGGCCCTGACGGGCACCGAGATCAAGGCGCTCCGCGAGGGCCGCGTTAACCTGCGGGAGGGCTACGCCCGCATCGTGGGCCGCGAGGCCTGGCTGCTCAACGTCCACATCGCCCCCTACTCCCAGGGCGGGCGCTACAACCACGACCCCCTGCGGCCTCGCAAGCTGCTCCTCCACCGCAAGGAGATCGGCCTGCTGGCGGGCCGGGCCGCGGAGAGGGGCTACACCCTGGTGCCCCTGCGCCTCTACCTGAAGCGCGGGCGGGCGAAGGTGGAGATCGCCCTGGCACAGGGCAAGAAACAGTACGACAAACGCGAGGCCCTGGCCAAGAAAGAGGCCGGGCGGGAGATGGCGCGGGCACTACGGCAGAGGGGCTAGAAGCCGGTAAAGGCGGGCCGGCTGCGGATGCCACCCCACCCCTGGAGAAGAGCGCCTCCTGCAATCATCTGGCTGCCCTGCGAGGGCACGGCCTCGAAGCCTGCCTAGGCATGTCAGGATCCGAATGGCATTACGCCGGGAACGGCGCCCCTTGCTCCTCCCCCAGCTTGCGCAGCGCCTCGACAACCTTTATATGCAAGGGGATGCCGTGAGCCGAGCGGTCGGCGAAGGCGGCGCGCTCCTTGTCGCCCGGCACCAGCACCCGCTCCTGGCCCAGGGGCGGACAGGCGTGAAGGTCGCGCACCATCTGGTCCACCATCGCCTTGAAGTCGGCCAGGGGGCGGAAGGCGTCCACCCGCAGGGCGCCGAAGAAGTGCCCCGCGGACGCGGTGCCCTGCTCCCTCCCCAGGACTAGGCTATAGCCGATGCCGGGAAGGATGCCGCAGAGGACATCCACCATCACGCCCAGGC
>JACQGV010000132.1 GCA_016199375.1 Chloroflexota bacterium
ATCAAGAACTCGGGCTGCTCCTTCCCCCAGCGCCGCATCACGGTCAACATGGCCCCCGCCGACCTGCGCAAGGAGGGGCCCGCCTACGACCTTCCCATCGCCATGGGTGTCCTGGCCAGCTCTGAGCAGGTGCCCGCCGACGGCCTTGACGAGTGCCTGTTCCTGGGCGAGCTCTCCCTGGACGGCGGCCTGCGTCACACCCACGGGATCCTGCCCATGGTGGTGCTGGCCCGCGAGCGCGGCGTCCGCTCCGTCTACGTACCTGAGGGAGACGCCAGGGAAGCGGCGCTGGTGGAGGGGCTTCAGCTCGTGCCAGTGCCGACCCTGGCTGCCCTGGTGGCCCATCTGCGGGGCGAGGCCCCCATCCCGGCCTACCGGCGGGACGGGGCCCAGACCGCGGTGTCAGCGCCTCCGCTCAGCGGCCCTGACCTGGTCGAGGTCAAGGGGCAGGAGCATGCCAAGCGGGCCCTGGAAGTGGCGGCGGCCGGAGGCCACAATATCATCATGAGCGGGCCTCCGGGCGCTGGTAAGACCCTCCTGGCGCGGGCGCTCCCCTCCATCCTCCCCAGGATGACGGCCGCGGAGGCCCTGGAGGTGACCAAGATCTACAGCGTCGCCGGGCTCCTGCCCTCCGACTCGCCCCTGATCGCCCGGCGCCCGTTCCGGTCGCCTCACTACACCATCTCCCACGCCGGCCTGGTGGGCGGCGGGCGCTGGCCTCGCCCGGGCGAGATCACCCTGAGCCACCGGGGAGTCTTATTCCTGGACGAGCTGCCGGAGTTCGGCCAGCAGGGGCTGGAGGTGCTGCGCCAGCCTCTGGAGGACCGGGTGGTGACCATCAGCCGGGCCCAGGGCAGCGTCACCTTCCCCGCCAATTTCATGCTGGTGGCCGCCATGAACCCCTGCCCGTGCGGCTACCATGGCGACCCGACCAAGCCCTGCACCTGCACGCCCACCATGGTCCAGCGCTACCAGAAGCGCATCAGCGGGCCCCTGCTGGACCGGGTGGACATCTTCGTGGAGGTGCCCCGGGTGGACTACGAGAAGCTCACCGCCGACGCCGCCGGCGAGCCCTCGGCCAGCATCCAGGCGCGGGTGGAGGCGGCCCGCGGGCACCAGCTCGGCCGCCTGCAGGGGGGTGGGCTCACCAGCAACGCCGACATGACGCCGGTGGAGGTGCGACGCTACTGCCAGGTGGACGCTGCCAGCCAGGCATTGCTCCGGACGGCCATGGAGCGCCTGGCCCTCTCGGCGCGGGGCTTCCATCGCATTCTCAAGGTGGCCCGCACCATCGCCGACCTGGCAGGCTCGGAGGCGATCCAGGTCGCCCACGTCGCCGAGGCGATCCAGTACCGGCCGCGGGCGCTGGGTTAGCGCCACCCCTCACTCGCCCTCGTCGGGCTCCTCGGGCGGCTCGCCCTCGTCGGCGTCGGTGGGGGCCAGGTGCAAGCGGGGCAGGATGGCCGTCGCTCTGGGGGCCTTGGTCCGCTTTCCCCGCGGAGGCAGGGCAGCGATGGCGCCCCGCAGGCGCTTCGCCAGGGCGGGGACGTCTGGGCCGCGCGCCTCTACCACCACGCCGGCGGCGCCGGCGTCGCACAGGGTGGCCAGCTCCTCGGCAGCGATAGCGGGGTGGGCCTGTACCAGGAGGGGCTTGTGCCCCAGGCGCGCCAGGCGCTGGCACAGGATGACCCTGCGGATGGAGAGGTAGGGCATGTCGTCCAGCGGCAGATAGACGGCCGCGGGGGCCAAGCGCTCCAGCCCCCCCGCCAGCGCCTCCGCCGCCCCTGACTCCAGCTCCAGGACCTGGCCGATTCCCGCCTGATCGAAGAGGTGCGCGGGGCTGTCCACCTCGTAGACCACGAAATCGCAGCCAGCTTCTTTCAGGGCCTGCACATCCTGGGCCCCCGTTACCCCGGCGCGCACCCCCCAGACGAGCTTGTGCTCCTTGGCCGCCGTGACAAATTCAGCCTCCGGCGCGGCGGGGAGCATCACACCATCGGCACCAGCGGCTGCCAGGGCCGGCAGGAGCTCGGCTGCCGGCCTGGGCAACGCCAGCACCAGCACCAACTGGGCGGCCGGCGGCCTCGTGGCCGCGGGCCCGAAGCCGATGGGCTTGGCCGCGGTGCCCCGCAGGGCCTGCTCCAGCCTGTTGATCAGATCGCTCACTGGACAGACCTTCCTATACGAGGTGTTGTAGCGCGGTGTTGGCCGCCCTGGCCCCAAGGCCTGCTCGGCTGGCCGAGCCAGCGAGCGGACTTGAACCGCTGACCGGCGGTTTACGAAACCGCTGCTCTACCACTGAGCTACGCTGGCCGCGAACAGTATAGCATCGGGGGCCAAGGTGGCCGCGGGAGGCCGACTGGCGACAGCGTCCTTGAAGGTGATGGCCTAGAACAACCCACCGCCGCTGAGGATAGGGTACACTAAGGGCTGAGTTGGACGGGGCCAGAGGCCCGCTTCCAGGAAGGAGTGCGCCATGCCTGAACACCCGCCCCCGGGCCCGGTGCAGGGCGAGATCTTAACGATGGTTGCGGAGGCCAGTCGGCGCCGCCAGGAGCGCCACGGACAGCCTCAGCGGTTCCCTTTTCTAGCTGATCCGCAGGACATCATGTCCCTGGCCCTGGCTCCGGCGGACCTGACGGTCTTGGAGGGGCTGACGCGCTCGGCGGCCGCCCGCGTCTACCGCGACGCCGGCCTCTCGGCCTTCACCCTCGCCGTCCGCCCCTTCGCGCGCCCCGACGATCTGGGAGGAGCCTGTCTCTTCACCTACTCGACCGACCTGGGCCGCACCCGCGTCACCTTCCGGGTGGACCCCTACGGCATCGTGGAGCCCGCCGCTCCCAGCGAGGACGCCCAGGCGCTGCCCGAGGCTGTCTTCCCGGCTCTTCCGTGGGAGGCCGACCCCGGCTGGCGGGCCACGCTGCGCCAGGCCTACGCGGCCGTGGGGCCGCTTGCCCCCCATGAGTTCAGCGCCTACTATGTCTCGGCCCGCGCCCGCTTCCCGGGCCGCTGGGAGGCCATCTTTCAGGATGGCAAGAGCGGCCGGGAGAGCGTCTTCGAGTGGACGGCGTCGGGGGGGCTGACCCGTCGCAAGTAGCCGAAGCGTGCCTCCGACCCCGCTGTTGTTTGGTCGGGCGCTTGCCGGTTCAGGACATCTATGGCCGCTGCACGCTCCCATAAAGCCAGCGCGGGCGTCCGCTACCCGCGCATCGTGGTCAAGCTGGGCACCAATCTCCTGACGGGTGGCACGGACCGCCTGGATGCGACGACCATGGGTGCTCTGGTGGACCAGGTGGCGCGCCTGGTGCAGGTCGGACACGAGGTCGTCGTCGTCACCTCGGGAGCGATCGCGGCGGGTCGGGAGGAGCTCAAGGCACGCCTGTCCGAGGGCGGCGCGCGCGGGCGGGCCGCCGTCCCCCTACGCCAGATGCTGGCGGCGGTGGGGCAGAGCCGGCTGATGCAGCGCTACCAGGAGCTCTTCGCGCCCCACGGCATCAGCATTGCCCAGACCCTGCTGACCAAGGCTGACCTGGACGACCGCGCGGGCTACCTCAACGCCCGCAACACCCTGCTGGGCCTGCTGGAGCTGGGCGTGGTGCCCATCGTGAACGAGAACGACGTGGTGGCCACCGACGAGATCAAGGAGGCCAGGTTCGGCGACAACGATAACCTGTCGGCCACCGTCGCCAACCTGGTGGACGCGGACCTCCTGGCCATCCTCACCGACACCGACGGCCTCTACAGCGCCGACCCCCGCCGCGACCCGGCAGCCCGGCTTGTCCCCAGGGTGGAGGTCATAGATGCGGCCATCGAGGCGCTGGCGGGCGCGGCCGGCTCCCAGCGGGGCATCGGCGGCATGGCCACCAAGATCGAGGCTGCTCGCCTGGCCACCAGCTCCGGCGTAGCGGTGGCCATCGCCAATGGCCGCGCCCCCGACGTGCTGCTGCGCCTGGCGCGCGGCGAGGCGGTGGGGACGCTCTTCCCGCCGGCCACGTCGAAGCTGGAGAGCCGCCAGCGCTGGCTGCTGTCCGGCCTCGCCGCGCTGGGGACGCTGGCCCTGGACGACGGCGCCGTGCGGGCGCTGCGGGAGCAGGGGCGCAGCC
>JACQGV010000125.1 GCA_016199375.1 Chloroflexota bacterium
CACATGCAGGTAGGCGCTGCGGAGGTTGAGGTTCTGGCTGCCTACTCCTCTCAGGAGCCACAGCACGACCAGGTTTCCCGCCAGCCCGATGACCGCCACTACTATGACCAGGCCCCCGGCAACTTGGGGTGGCTCGCGGAAGCGCTGGGCGGCCTCGAAGAAGATGTACCCGGCCACCGCCGCCAGGGTCACGGCGTTGAAGACTGCCGCCAGGACGCCGACCCGGTGGTAGCCGAAGGTCATGGAGGGGCTCGCGGGCCGTGTCACCTGGCGGGCCGCATACCAGGCCAGCCCCAGGGCCAGCACATCTGTAAGGACATGGCCGGCGTCGCTCAGCAGCGCGAGGCTGTTGGCGACGAGGCCAGCAGCTACCTCCATCACGAGGACCGTCAGGCTGAGGGCCAGAGGCAGCCTCAGCCAGCGCTGGGCACGCCGGTTTTCCTCCTGGATTGTTGTGATCTGGGCCCCCTGCATCAGCGAGACGTCTCCTGGCGGCCGCCTGCCAAGGCTATGCCGCGGGTGGGGGATGGTAGCGACCCCGCAGATGGTTCCAGCGGATCAAGAGCAGGTCGCCCAGCATCCGCAAGGAGTCGGGGAACAGCCGCACTTTGCTCTCCTCCCGATGGTACCAGTCTATGGGCACCTCCACCAGCCGGCGCCTCTGGAGACGGGCCAGGTAGAGCACCTCCACGTCGAAGCCCCAGCCCTGCAAGCGCTGCAAGGGGAAGAGCGCCTCGGCGGCGGCGGCGGTGAAGAGCTTGAAGCCGCACTGGCTATCGCGGATGCCCGGCAGCGCCAGCAGTCGCACCAGGAGGTTGAAGCCTCTGCCGACCAGGTGGCGGCGCCGGGGCTCGCCGATGCGCCGGGCCCCGGGCGCCTCCCGCGAGCCGATGGCCACGTCGCAGTCCTCCAGCTTTGGCGGCAGGAAACGCTCCACCTGCTCGATGGGCATCGAGAGGTCGGCGTCGGCCAGGAAGCGGTAGCGCCCCCTGGCCGCCAGCATGCCGCGTCGCACGGCGCCGCCCTTGCCCAGGTGCGGCCCCGGCAGCAGCCGGACCCGCCCCTCGCGTCCGCTCCACTCGCGGACGATGGCGGCTGTGCCGTCCGTGCTGCCGTCGTCGGCCACCACCACCTCCCAGGCGAAGGGCTGTCCGCCCAGGTAAGCGACGATCCGGGCCAGGCTATCCCCCAGCCGCGCCTCCTCGTTGTAGGCGGGGACCACGACGGAAAGATAGGGGGGGCTCTCCTGCATCGCCCGCATTATACCGGCGGCCCCCGGTGCCCCGGATGGCCTGGGAGCGGGCAGCCCTAGCAGGCTGTTGAAAAAGCCCGTCGAACCATCCCCCTTGTCCCCCCTTCCTTCCGGGGAGGGGAAATTGAACTTGGGGACACTCCCATCCTTCAGCCGAAGGATCGGCAAGGGGAGCGGAAGGGTGAGCCAGAAGCCCTGTGAGCGCCTGGGGTTCGCGGACGACCATCCTGGGTAATACAATGACTGGTGGCCCTGGATGACGCGCGCCAGGGCCGAGGTGTTGTTACTAGAGCCAAGATAGGCTCAGAGCGAAGGGCCGGTGATGGCAGGAGTTTCTCCCGACGAACTGGTCGTCCCCAAGGCGCCGCCGGGGCGCGAGGCCAGGGCGCTCTTCGCACGTCGGCGGGTTGTGCTGGCCCTGGTGCTGCTCCTGGCCGCCGGAGGCTTGGCGTACTTTACCGTCTGGTCCTCCGGTCAGTCCTTCGGCGGGCCCCTGGGCCAGGGCTTCGAGCGTGCGGTCAGCTTCAGCCGCTCCTGGCTGGAGCCGCTGGCGACGGCGCTGCCCTTCGGCTTCGCCTTCGCGGCGGGCATGGTCTCCGCCGTCAACCCCTGTGGCTTCGCCATGCTCCCCGCCTACGTGGCCTTCCAGCTCGGCGAGGGCGCAGAAGCCCAGGGCGCCTATTCTGTGAGCGGGCGGGCCCTCAGGGCGGTCGGGATGGGCTTGCTCGTGACGCTGGGCTTCATCGCCATGTTCGCGGCGGCCGGGTCGGCCATCGCCGCCGGAGGGAGGGCCCTCATCCAGGTGGTCCCGTGGGTGGCCCTGGTCATCGGCGGGGGCATGGTACTGCTGGGTCTCTGGAGCCTCTCCGGGCGACACCTGGGCATCCTGGCGGCCAGCAGGGTCCCCGTGCCCGCGACGCGGGGCTGGCGGGCGATATTCCTGTACGGCCTGGCCTACGGCGTGGCCTCGCTCAGCTGCACCCTGCCCGTCTTCCTGGCGGTCGTGGGGAGCGTCCTGGCCTCCCAGGGCCTGGCGGCGGGCGTGGGGCAGTTCGTCCTCTACGCCCTGGGGATGGGGCTGGTCCTGACGGTTGTGTCCCTGGCCACGGCGTTTTTCCGGGAGGCCGTGGGCAGGTCGGTACGCCTGCTGCTTCCCTATGTCGAGCGCGCGGGGGCGGTCCTGCTGCTCCTGGCGGGGCTGCTCATCATCTTCTACTGGCTGACCATCGGCGGGCTGCTGCCAGTGTAGGGTCCCAGTCTCGCTGGAACCCTTCTCATGCTCCGTTCGTGGTGAGCCTGTCGAACCACGAG
>JACQGV010000144.1 GCA_016199375.1 Chloroflexota bacterium
CGGCAAAGCCGGTGTCTCCCAGGACTTGGCCCAGGACTAGCAAGATGACCGCGGCGGTGAGGGCCGCGCCCACCAGCCCCCGCAGTCCCCAGAACGTCAGGGGCCGCCAGCGTCGTTTGACCTGAGCATATGCCTCCGCAGCCGCCAGCAGGGCCAGCATCATGGCGAGGTAGGCGAGGCCGTACTGCCCCAGGGAGAGCTGGCTCCAGCCTCCGGTCACGCGGAGCCCCACAAAGACAGCCAGGGCAAGGTGGAGGAAGTAGAGGCCCAGGGAGGCCCGGCCCAGGGCCGCCAGGGGGCGGAGCGCCGCCTGGGTCACCTGGAAGCCTCCCCAGCGCAGGGAGAGGGCGAGCAGCAGGACAGCGACTCCCAGGGCCAGGACGGTGAACTGGACTGTCGGGGGGTAGAAGAGCTCGCTCCAGACGCCCCGAACGAAGCTGTTGGGCGGGGCGATGACGTAGGCCGCCGCGCCGGCGACCGTCAGGGCAACGCCCAGGAGCGCGGTCTCCAGGAGGAAGGCCGGCCGCCCGCGTTGCTGGAGGCGTTCGCCCAGGTGCGCCCCCAGGACGGCGAAGGACAGCCAGGGGAACAGGGGGAACCACCCGTCTACCAGCCAGTGTTGGACCGGCCCCAGCTTGGGTGGGTCGGCCAACTGCCACACCTGCTCGCCCCAGAGGTAGAACTCCAGTGGGAAATGGCTGTACCCCAGGAGCCCTCGCAGCAGAGGCGCCAGGGCGACCAGCGCTACCATCAGCCCCAGCCGCGGCCAGAAGGCCAGCTTCAAGGCCAGGTAGGCCAGGGGGATGGAGACGCCGATGATGTACAGGACCTCGACGCCCATGAAGGGGTAGATGCGCCAGACCACCAGGTCCACGAAGGCGCCCACCGCCAGTATCCAGAGCCCGCGACCGAGCAGGAAGTACAGCAAGCCGTGGCGGTCGGCGGTCAGCGCCACCATCAGCCCGCTGAGCAGTATGAAGACGGGCGCGGCGGCCAGCGAGCCAATCAGACGCAGGGGGAGAGGAGGCACGCCCGCGAGGACCACGGCGCTGAGGTTCAGCAGCACCATGGAGGCGATGGCCAGGCCCCGCAGGCTGTCCAGCGCCGTCAGCCGCGCGGGCAGCGCCTCGGCAGGGCTGTCGAGGCTCTTATGAGGAAGGAGGGAGGGTTGCTGCACCCCTGCCGTCACCTCCGCAGCAGGCTGGCCATGCCGATGAGCGCCCGGGTCCCAGGGGCGACGCTGTCCGCCCGTGCCTACTGCCGCTGGGCCACTATCACGGCGTGGATTGTATCCGGTGTCTTGCGGTTGACCTTCAGGATGTGGAAGCCGGCCTGGGAGAGCAGGCGCTCATAGGTGGCCAGCGGCTTGTACAGCTCGACGCCGAAGTCGTCGTAGTGGAGGTACTTGTACTCCCAGGCCACGGTCAGGTCGGGGTTATCGTCGGCCAGCGGCTCGCAGATGAGCAGCCGCCCCCCCGGTACGAGGGCATGCTGGGCCTTGTCCAGGAGCATGCGGCACACGTCCTCCGGCCAGTCGGCCAGGACGCGGGAGAACTGGACCAGGTCGTAGCCCTGAGGCAGGGGGTCGTGGCGGAAGTCGCCCTCCACAATGCTGACGCGCTCGCCGGCTCCGGCGCGGACGACGTTCTGCCGTGCTATGTAGGCGGAGTTCGGGAGGTTGAAGACCGTCACGTGCAGTTGAGGGTAGCGGCGGGCGAAGTGGATGGCCATGGTGCCATCGCCGCCCGCCACGTCCAGGAGGCGCTGGATACCTTCGAAGGTGATGGCCTGCTCGATGGTGGCGATTGTCTCCCGGGCGGTATCCCTCATCCAGCGCTCCAAAGCGTGGGCCTCGGCGAGGGTCTGAGGGGGGTAGGGTATCTGGGGGACGGGCAGGCCCCGGAGGACCTGGACCAGGTCCAGGGCTTG
Source organism: Chloroflexota bacterium (assembly GCA_016199375.1). Classification (GTDB taxonomy): domain Bacteria; phylum Chloroflexota; class Dehalococcoidia; order SHYM01; family SHYM01; genus JACQGV01. The sequence goes on from JACQGV010000144.1 coordinate 1,930, forward strand.
AGCATTGAGCGAGATTCGCAGGAAATCCTGGTAGAAAAACTCCATGCGGCCGTCGGCGTAGAAAAGGGCCCGCATCAGGGGCCCAGCCCGGTACTTCACCGGAGAGCTGCTGGCGTCGGAAAGCTCTTCCAGAAGCCCCACGTGGCGGAGCTCCAGCAGCCACTTGCTACCCCGCTTGGGCTGCAAAGCCAGGGCGGTGATGATCTCGTCCGCGGCCAGGGCGCCCTTGCTGGCTAGAAGCTGGGGCAGATTGAGGTCCACCACCGACTGCAGGAGGCGGGTGGCGGCCGCGCCCGCCAGGAAGCGGTAGTAAATGTCGTCGCGCTGCGTTGGGGACGGCTCCCTGCGCTCGGTGGGCATTACGGTGTTCTCCTTGACAACTCCTGGTGGCTAGCCTACATTATATAGGCCGTTTTTCAGGGTGGGAAATCCCCCGAATGGGGGATGCAGATTTCGGTATGCGCTGCTAGAGTGTATCTAGTGTATCTAGAGTTACGCTCTCTCTGGCGCTGAGGGTGTAGATGGTTGGACATGGAGACAATTAAGGACCTTTACTTCAACGACAAAGGTTTCATATTCGACCCCGATTCGGGGGCTATATTTAGCCTCAACACCACGGGGGCGTTTATTATTAAACAACTGCAGAAGGGGGTGCCGGTCAAGCGGGTGCTAGCGGAGATGAAGAAGGACTTCGATGTGGACGAGGGCACGGCCCAACGGGACCTGAGGGAGTTCCTGGATATGCTCGCTGCCTTTGGGCTCCTGGCGAAGGCACCCGCGTGAAGCCATGAATGGCCCCTCAGGGCGTGCTGGAAGCGGAAGCGCTTCCATAATTTTTCCACGCAGGTTCCCTAGCCGGGGCTTGCATGGGAAGAATGAGCGGGAAGTGCGACCTTGAAGTATCACGTTGCTGTAACCGGGCTCAATGCTACCGACGACCCGAATCCGGGCCTTGGCGTCATCAGGAGCTTGCGCGAGAAAGAGGGATGGGAGGGACAGCTAAGGGTTATCGGCCTGGCCTATGATGCCCTGGATACGGGTATCCACAGCCCGGAGCTGGTGGATGAGGTGTACCTGCTGCCGTACGCCTCCCAAGGGACCGCCAGCCTGATCCACCGGCTGCGGGAGATCCGTCAGAAAACCCGCATAGACGTGGTGATCCCCACCTTGGATGGCGAGCAGTTGAATTTCTGCCAGGCGGCGCCCATCCTGAGGACTATCGGCATACGGATGCTCCTGCCCTCTGAGTCCCAGATCAGGCTCCACTTCAAGCACACCCTGGCCGATTTCTGCTTGGCCCATGAGATCCCAACACCGCGGACGTTGGTCATCTATGAAAGCCGCCAGTTGGAGGAAGCCATCGGCACTCTGGGCTACCCCCTGGTGCTGAAGGGTATCCTTCATGAGGCCCATATGGCCTACACTTATCACCAAGCCCAGGCCTATTTCGAGGTCCTGCGCGCCCGTTGGGGCGTCCCCCTCGTGGCCCAGGAGCATATCGCCGGCGATGGCGGAGGCGTGATCGCCCTTTGCGACCGGAAGTCCAAGCCGGTGGGCATGGTGGCTATGAAGAAGCTGGCCACCACTGACAAGGGGAAGGCCTGGTCCGGGGTTACGGTGAAAGATGAGGAGCTCCTACGGCTGTCCACTCGCATCCTGGAGGACCTCAAATGGGTGGGGCCGGCGGAGTTGGAGTTTGTGCGCCAGGCGGGCTCAGGGAAGCCCTATCTGCTGGAGATAAACCCCCGTTTCCCAAACTGGGCCTACCTGGCAGCACGAGCGGGGCAGAACCTGCCTGCCGCTGCCGTGCAGCTGGCCCTGGGCAAGGCCGTCACCTGCGCGGATGGCTATCAGGAGGGCGTTATCTACGTGCGGCATGCCCAGGACATTGTCTGCTCTATGGACCAGCTGGCGCAGATAGCAAGCCGCGGAGAGCTGGTCCTGCGGAAGAGCGGGAAGAGGAGCATGAATGGTAAAGGTACGGCATCAAAGAGCCTTTTATGAGAAGCCGGCCATCGTCAAGCATTCGGTGGGGACCAACAATCGGCTGGGGCGCCTAGCGTCGGCCTTCCCCCATACCGTTATTGACGGAGTCCCGGTGGATGAACTGGTGCACCGCTATGGCTCCCCCCTCTGGGTGGTCTCGGAGATCACCCTGCGCAGCAAGTACCAGAGTATGTACCGGGCCTTCAGCCTGCGCTACCCCAGGGTCGCCGTCGCCTACTCGTACAAGACTAACTACCTTTCCGGTGTCTGCTCGATCCTGCACCAGGAAGGTGCCTGGGCCGAGGTTGTCTCGGGGTTCGAGTATGAGATCGCCCTGGCGCTGGGGGTCCCAGGGGACAAGATAATCTTCAATGGCCCCCTCAAGAGACCGGAGGAGCTAGCGCGCGCCATCTCCCAGGGGGCCATGGTCAACCTGGACTCCTACGATGAGCTGGCGGTCGTGGAGCAACTGGCCGAGAAGATGGGCCGCGCGGTGCCCGTGGGAGTGCGGGTGAATATGACCGTGGGGCCGCTCACCTGGGATCGCTTCGGCTTCAATCTGGAAAACGGGCAGGCCCTCCAAGCCTGCCAGCGGGTGCTGGCCTCTCCGACGCTGAAGCTGGTGGGCCTCCATGCCCATGTGGGGACCTTTATCCTGGACCCGGGGCTCTATCGCCAGATGGCGGAGAAGCTGGGGGGCCTGGCGCGCTATTTGGCGGACCTGGGGGTGACACTGGAGTACCTGGATGTAGGGGGCGGCTTCGCCTCCCACAACACCCTGCATGACCAGTGGATGCCGGCCGAGTATGCTACCCCCAGCTTCGAGCAGTATGCTGACGCTATCTGCCCCACCTTGATCAACATGCTCCCCCAGCCGCTGCCCCTCCTCCTTATGGAGCCGGGCCGGGCCTTGGTGGACGAGTCCATGTGCCTGCTCACTTCGGTGGTGTCAACCAAGCTCCTGTCTTCGGGCCAGAAAGGGGTGGTCCTCGATGCGGGGATAAACCTGCTGCCCACCTCCGTCTGGTACCGGCACGAGGTGCGGTTGGCGGGCGAGACGGGGACGCCCACGGATGGCGGCGTGATGGAGGAGGTCAACCTCTACGGGCCCCTCTGCATGAATATAGATGTCATTCAGTTCCGCACCGCTCTGCCGCCCGTTCGCAGGGGGGCGGTCCTGGTCATCAAGAATGTGGGGGCCTACAACTTCACCCAGTCCATGCAGTTCATCCAGCCCCGGCCGGCGGTAGTCCTGGTGAACGGTGGGGAGGTGGAGTGCATCCGCGCTCCCGAGACCACCGCCTACCTGCGAGAGCTGGAGAGGATCCCGCAACGGTTACTGACGAAGCCCGCATAGGCACGCAAACCTGGCCTCCGGTCTCCCGGCCGGGCGTGGCTCCCTGGGCCCGCCTGCTCAGACGCACCCCGGCGTGGGACTTTGCCGACACCCTCCTGCGGGGCTGGGCCGCGGGCGTCTTTTGGGACCGCCCCGCGGTGGGGCTCGCGGTGCTCCTGCTCGTTTTCCTGGACCCCTGGGCCGGCGCGACCTCTCTCATGGCGTCGGCTGCTGCCACCGCCGTGGCCATGGCCCTCAAGATTCACCCGTCCTTGCTCAAGACCGGGCTTTATGGCCTGAACGGCGCCCTGGTGGGGCTGGTGGCCACGTGGTATGTGCCAGCGCACCCCTTTCTGCTTCCGGTGGTCGCCGTGGCGGCTGCCCTCTCCGTTCCCCTCACGTCCCTCTGGATAGGGAAGGTCTCTATCAAAACCCAGCTCCCCGTCCTCACGGTGCCCTTCCTCCTGGTCAGTTGGGCCCTGTTCGCGGCCCTGCGCCCCCTGGAGCCGGCCCTCAGCTCCAGCCTGTACTACCAGCTTGGCTGGACCAGTCGGCTGGAAGGGTATATCTGGGATGCCCTGCCCGGGGACATCATCCTCTTCCTACGGAGCCTGAGCTGGCTCTTCTTTGAGGACAGCGCCATCTTGGGGGCTGCTGCCTTCGGCCTGCTGGTGCTGCGCTCCCGGGTGGCGGGCCTGTTCGCCCTCATGGGTTATCTGGTGGGGCTGACCAGCGCCCGTAGCCTGGTCCCGGGGATCCATGCTCAGGCGCCGCTTCTGGAGATGGTGGTGGCCTTCAACGCCGCGTTCATCGCCGTGTGCCTGGGTGGTTTCTTTCTGCGGTTCACCTGGACGGCGGCCCCTTACGCCTTGCTGGGAGCCGGCGTTGGCTCCGTGGTCGCCGTAGGCCTGGCCCCCTTCGCCGCCGCTGCGCGGCTTCCCCTGCTCAACGCGCCTTTCCTCCTGGTCACCCTGCTGTTCCTGGCCCTGGCCCGCTCCCGGCCCTTGAACTTGCGGAAGGCCGACATTGAGGCTCTTCCCTTGGACCGGGTAAGCACGCCGGAGTCCACGCTGGACCTGCCCTGGTCCCGCAAGGGGAGCGGCCAGCTGCGCCTGACCCTGCCGTTCTACGGGGTCTGGTATGTGGCGCAGGGCACCCACGGGCTGCTAACCCACCGGGGGTTTGGCTCCCACGCCTGGGACTTCATAGTGGTGGATAGCCAGGGCAGGAGCTGCCGAGGCGTGGGCCGCCAGGCCGATGACTACTATGCCTTCGGGCTGCCGGTCGTAGCCCCCGCTCCGGGCGTGGTTGTTAGTGTAAGGGACCACGTTCAGGACAACATCCCGCCCGAGGTGAACAAGAAAGAGAACTGGGGGAACTACGTGATCATTGACCATGGCGGCGGGCTCTATAGCGAGCTTAGCCACTTCAGGCGCCAGGGCATCGTTGTCAAGGAGGGGGATACGGTTTCCAGCGGGCAGCTGCTCGGCTATCTGGGCAACTCGGGGCTATCCATGGAGCCCCACCTCCACTACCAGCTTCAGCGCGGCCCTGCGACCGGGGCTCGGACGGTGCTCGCCAAGTTC
>JACQGV010000134.1 GCA_016199375.1 Chloroflexota bacterium
CCTGGGAGACGCTCTCCTTAAGGTCGTACGCCAGTCCTATTCTCATGAGGGCCACTGCAATGGGCGCCTACGCCTTGTTCGCCGTCTCCCGGCGCCGCTGGACCCGAGCGGTCATGACCTCCACCAGCGGCCGCGCTGTCTCCTCCTTGGGGGACGCTGCCCCGCCCCGGACAGACGCGCTCTCCGGCCGCGGGTTGCGGTAGCGGAAGACCAGGCCCTCGTAGTTGCGCAAGATGAGCTCGTCGTCGGTCATGGAGAGCAGGTAGTTGGGCTGAAGGGGTATCTTGCCCCCGCCTCCCGGCACATCCACCACGAAGGTGGGCACCGCCAGCCCGGAGGTGTGTCCACGCAGCCCCTCAATGATCTCGATGCCCTTCCACACGCTGGTGCGCAGGTGCTCCGTGCCGCGGACGTTATCCGCGTGGAACAGGTAGTAGGGCCGCACCCGGATGCGCATGAGGGCATGGACCAGGTTGAGCTGAGTCTCCACCGAGTCGTTGATCCCCTTCAGCAGCACAGACTGGTTGTTGACGGGGACCCCCGCCCGCAGCAGGTTGCGCACGGCCCGTCCCGCCTCACTGGTCACCTCGTTGGGGTGGTTGAAGTGAGTGTTGAGCCAGATGGGGCCGTACTTGTCCAGCATCTCGCAGAACTCATCGTCTATGCGCTGGGGCAGGACCACCGGGAAGCGGGTGCCGAAGCGGATGATCTCCAGGTGGTCAATGGCCCGCAGCTTGCGGACGATCTCCTCCAGCCGCGGCGTCGAGAGGGTCAGGGGGTCGCCGCCGGAGATGATAACGTCGCGGATGCTCTTGGTGCGCCGGATGTAGTCTATGCAGGCGTCGAGCTCGGCCTTGGGGCGCACCCAGTTGCCGTCCTCCCACTCCCGCTTGCGGGTGCAGTGGCGGCAGAGGAGGGGGCAGATGTTGGTGATGACGAAGAGGGCCCGGTCAGGGTAGCGGTGGACGAGGCCCGGGACGGGCGAGTCATCGCGCTCATCCAGGGGGTCGGCCTCGCCATAGTTGGCCATGGCCACCTCGTCAAAATCGGCGAAGCTCTGCCTCCGGACGGGGTCATGGGGGTCGTCGAAGTTGATGAGGGACAGATAGTAGGGGGTGATGGAGAAGGGGTATTTCTGACTGACCAGACGGAGCTGCGTCTTCTCCTGCTCGCTGAGAGGCACAAAGCGCTCTAGCTGCTCAACGGTGGTGATGCGGTTACGGAATTGCCAGCGCCAGTCGTTCCAATCGCTCTCGGATACCTGGTAATGCCATTGTCGCTTGCCATTGACATTCCAACTACCTGGAGGAATGTCGTCTTCCACCTGCTCTCCTTTCTCGAGGCCCTGGGCCCGGTCGCCGTGTTCAAGATTGACGACCGACCGCCCTCCAAAGACTGGGGGCACAGACCTCTTTGGCGCTAATTATACGCCGCAGGACTTTTTCTACAAGGGGTTTAAGACCCGATTCGCACCGGTTTTGGGCCGTGAGCCCGCAGCGCCTGAGCCCCGGGCGGGGCAACCGCTGCCCGACCTGCCCGCGCACCACGAGCGCCGGCGCAGAGGGGCGTCAGGCGTCTTTCACTTTGCTCCCTCCCTTGCTACAATGTGGCGGTCGCCAAATCGTTGCAGGTGATAGGTCATGGAACAGGTCGAGCTGGCAGTCCAGCCCCGCGAGCTGCTGGGAAAGAAGGTGCGCTTCCTCCGGCGCACCGGCTATACCCCGGCGAACATCTATGGCAAGGGCCGGGCCTCCACGGCGGTGCAGGTGGAGACCAAAACGCTCCTCCAGGCCCTGCGCAAGACCGGCCGCACCGGCTTCCTCTCCCTGCTTCTGGACGGCACCAGCCAGCCCGCCCTGGCGCGGGGCGTGCAACTGGACCCCCGGACCAACGGGGTCATCCACGTGGACTTCTACGCCATCAGCCTGACCGAGAAGCTGGTCACGGAGGTCCCCCTCGAGCTGAGCGGCGAGCGGGCCGACCTGCGGGTCGTGAAGGGCCAGCTCATCCAGTACCTGAGCCGCCTGCAGATCCGCGCCCTCCCCACCGACATACCGCGCACGATCCAGGTGGACATCTCGGGTCTGAAGGAGATTGACCAGGCCATCCTGGTCAAGGACATCCACGTGCCTGAGGCCCTGGAGGTGCTGTCCAACCCCGACGAGACCGTCGCCAAGGTGGAGATGATCCGCGAGGAGAAGGCGCCCGAGGCGGCGGAGCTGCCGGCCGAGGTTGAGGTGGTGGGCAAGGGCGGCAAGGAGGAGGCTGCGGAGGAAGGGGCCGCCGCCCCGGCAGCCAAGGAGGCGGCGCCGCAGCCAAGAGGAGCGGCGGCGAAGGAAGCCCCGGCGCCCAAGGGCAAGGAATAACCCTGGCTCCGACCCGTCGGGACTCTGCACCCTCATTTTCAGCGCCCTGCTAGTGTCCTGTCCCATCAGTTCCTTGCAAAAGCACCCAGGTTCGCCAGCACGGCACGCTAGTGAATGCCGATACCTCACCCCCTGCCCCCTCTCCTGCAGGAGAGGGGTATGAGTATTGGGGGGCACCCCCAAACCCCCGTCAGGGGCTTCGCCCCTGCACTCCACTTATTCAACTTCAACATTCTTCAGGGACAGAACACTAGGGCCGCTACGACCCCAGCCGCGCCTCCCTGAAACTGGGCTGGCCACGCAGGAACTCCGCCGCGCTCACGGGCCTGCGGCCCTCCAGTTGGATGGTATGTAGCTCCAGGCAGCCGTCGCCGGTGCCCACCAGGCAGGCGGCGTTGCGCTCCCACACCACCCCGGGGCCGGGCGAGGCGAGCTCCGGCCACGCCCTGGCCTCCAGCACCTTCAGCACCCGGCCCTGCCAGCGGGTGTAGGTCCCGGGCCAGGGCTGCAGCGCTCGCACCTGGCGGGCCAGCTCCGGCGCCGGGCGCGCCCAGTCCAGCTCGCCCTCCTCTTTAGCGAGGCGACGCGACACCGTCGCCAGGGAGGCGTCCTGGGGCTGGGGGCGGAGCTGGCCCGCCGCCCAGCGGACGAGGGCCTCCGCCAGCAGGTCGGCGCCCAGCCGGGCCAGCCGCCCAGCGAGGGCGCCCGCGGTCTCCTCGGGGCCGATGGCCACCTCCCGCTGCATTAGGATGGGCCCGGTGTCCATGCCGGCGTCCAGGAGCATGATGGTGACGCCGGTCGTGGGGTCGCCGGCCAGGAGCGCCGCCGCCACCGGCGCCGGCCCCCGGTGCCGCGGCAGGAGCGAGGGGTGGATATTCAGGCAGCCCAGGGGTGGGACCGCCAGCACCTCCGGCGGCAGCAGCTTCCCATAGGCCGCCACGACGATGGCCTGGGGCGCCAGCGCCTGGAGGGACTCCACCTCCTGTGGGCGACGCAGCGTCGGCGGTTGGCGCACCGCTAGCCCCAGGGTCAGGGCCCGCTCCTTCACCGGCGAGGCGGCGACCGCCCGGCCCCGCCCCGCGGGCTTGTCGGGCTGGGTGTATACCGCCACCAGCTCATGGCCGTCCGCCGCCAGCCGCTCCAGGGCCGGGACGGCAAAGGCGGGCGTGCCCATGAAGACCAGGCGGAGGGGGCTGCGGGCGCGGTCGTTCCGGTAGCTGCCTGCCATACCCATAACAATAGCACCCCGCTTGCGGTCCGCGCCGGGGGTGGGCGCAACCGACCTCACGAACCTGGTGGGACGGCATCGGCTTGACCGCCGTGGTGGGAGCGGCTACCATATTCTTAGCCTCGCCCTCGGGACGATGGGTGAGGTTTTTGCTTGAAAGCGTTTGACGAATGGCCCGTACGACTGATGTCACTGAGGACCCCCCTGTTACGCGACCCCCGGTAGCCCCAGCCACCACCCTTCCCAGCCAGCGGGCAGCGGGTTTTGGCCGCGGCTTTGATTCCCTGCGCGTCCGGAACTTCCGCTGGTTCTGGATCGCTTACGTCTTCTCCTTCTTCGCCATGCAGATGGACATGCTAGCCCGGGGCTGGCTGGTGTACGACCTGACCGGCTCGGGGGTGCGGCTAGGGCTGGTGTCCCTGGGAATGGGGCTGCCGATGCTGGTGGTGGCGCCCGTGGCAGGGGTCCTGGCCGACCGTTTCCCGAAACGCAACCTGATAATCCTATCCCAGACCCTGGCGGCCTTGATGACCCTCGCCCTGGCCTTGCTCATCGCCACCCACGCGGTCCGGTTCTGGCATGTGATGCTGACATCCTTCCTGTTTGGGACGGCCTTTTCCTTCAGCATGCCCGCGCGCCAGTCCATCATCTCCGAGCTGGTGGACCGTTCCCAGGTGCTGAACGCCGTGGCTCTGGGCTCTGGGGCCATGAACCTGGCCCGCGTCGCCGCCCCTGCCATCGCGGGCCTGCTGGTGGCGCTGGTCAGCATGGCCGGGGTCTATTTCGCTATGGTGGCGTTGCAGGCCCTGGGCGTGGCTATCCTTTTTCTGCTGCCCCGCGATACCCGGCCGCGAGGCGAGGGGGCGCCCGCGAAGCGGCCCATGCGGATACAGGCTGACTTGCTGGAGGGCTTTCGCTACGTGCGGCGGACGCCGGTCCTGATGACCCTGATCACCCTGGCTTTCATACCGGTGCTCTTCGGCATGCCCTTCCAGATGCTGATGCCCATCTTCGCCAAGGACGTGCTGGGGGTGGGCGCCGCGGGGCTGGGCTATCTGCTGTCGGCCTCCGGGGTCGGGGCGATCCTGGGCTCCTTCCTCATCGCCTCCTTTGGCGACTTCCGGCACAAGGGCTGGCTGCTGATCGGCGCCGGGGTCGGCTTCGGGGTAGCACTAATCCTGTTCGCGCTCACGACAAACTTCGGCCTGGCGCTCTGGTGGATGGCCGTGGTCGGGCTCACCAGCACCGGCTACATGTCCATGAACAACACCATGGTGCAGATATATGCCGCGGACGCCATGCGAGGGCGGGTAATCAGCATGCTAATGATGACCTGGGGGCTGATGCCCCTGGGCGCGCTGCCCCTCGGGGCGCTAGCTGAGCGCGCGGGGGCTCCCCTGGCGGTGGTGGTGGGGGGCGCGGTGGTGGCGGGGTCCATCGCCCTGTGGGCGGTGGCCCGGCCCACCCTGCGGCGCTTGCGGTGACGGCGCCCCGCGGGTTATGCGATGGCTGAGCTTCCACGCCCCTTGTTAGGCGAGCGCCCCGTCCCGGCCGTGGCGGGGCCGGGGCAGCATGTCCCGCTGACCCTAGGCGCCGCCATCTTCGACTCCCTCGCCATCAGGAACTACCGCTGGCTCTGGATCAGCAACCTGTTCTCCTTCGCCGCTATGCAGATGAATTTCATGACCCGCGGCTGGCTCGCCTACGAAATCACCCACTCGCCCCTGGCTCTGGCCCTCGTCACCGGCGCCTGGGGGGTGCCGGTGGTGGCCCTCTCCCTCTTCGGCGGTGCCCTGGCCGACCGGATAAGGAAGCGCAACCTGCTGGTCGGGACCCAGCTCGCCGGGGGGCTCATCGTGCTGTGGCTGGCCGTCATGATCGCCACCGGCCGGATCCAGCTCTGGCACCTGGCCTTGGGGGCGGCCCTCAACGGCGTGGTCATGGCCTTCAACATGCCGGGGCGCCAGAGCTTCGTCAACGAGCTGGTGCCCCGCGAGAAGCTGATGAACGCCGTGGCCCTGAACTCGATGGGGATGAACCTCACGCGCATCGGGGCCCCCGCGCTGGCGGGGATACTGGTGGGAGCCATCGGCATCGCCGACGTGTACTTCCTGATGGCGGGGCTCTATCTGCTGGCCATCGGCTCGCTTCTGATGATCCCCGCCGTCGCCCTGGGGGTGGAGCACCGGGAGTCCATCCTGCGGGACGTGGCGCAGGGCCTGCGCTACGTGCGGGGACAGTCACTGCTGCTGCTGCTGCTCCTGCTGGCCTTCGTGCCGGTGCTCTTCGGCCAGTCCACCCAGAGCCTGCTGCCCGTCTTCGCCAAGGCCGAGCTGCACCTGGGGCCAGCGGGTCTCGGCGTGATGATGTCGGCCCTGGGGGCCGGCTCACTCCTGGGCTCGCTGCTGGTGGCGGCCCTCACCGCCACGGCGCCAAAGGGGGCGCTGATGCTGGCCAGCGGCCTGGCCTTCGGCCTCGCCATCCTCCTCTTCGCCAACGCCCCGTGGTTGTCCCTGGCCCTGGCGGGCCTGGCGCTGATGGGCATCACCAGCCAGGTCTACATGACCTTGAACACCACCGTGCTCCAGCTCCGCACGGACACGGCCTACCTGGGGCGGGTGATGAGCATCTCGATGATGACCTTCGGGCTGATGCCACTGGGGGCGCTGCCCCTGGGCGCCATCGCCGAGGGGCTGGGCGCGCCGGTGGCCGCCACCATCGGCGGGGGCATCGCCGCCGCCTTCGTGGTGGGCCTGGCCCTCACGCAGCCGAGCCTGCGGCGGCTCCGCTGACGCCGGCGGCGGGGTAGGCCCGCCGCACCGGAGATACTGCGCTAGTGTCCTGTCTCGCTAATCCGGGGAAAAGTCGGCGCGATGAGAGGCTCTCGCGCTGGCCCCGCGTGGATGTCTCATCCCCCTCGCTCCCCCTTCTCCTGCGGGAGAAGGGGGAAGAAGAAACAGCGCTTAGGGGACACCCCTAGAACCCCGGGCAAGGGGGCCAGGCCCCCTTGCCAATCCCCTAGGACTTGTTCAACGGATCTCAGGGACGGGACACTAGCTGGTCTGGCCCGCGCGGATGATGAAGCCGATCATGACGAACGACGCGAGGGCGTAGAGCAGCGCCTCGCGCCGCCCCATGCCGCCGCGGGTGAAAGCGAAGATGCCGGGGAAGGCCAGCACGCTGAGGGCCGCGTAGAGGAAGTGGAGCGCGCCCGGCCCCCTGCCCTGAGTCCAGGCCAGCAGTCCCACCAGGGCAACAGCCACCAGCAGAATCTCGCCGACTACCAGGACGCCCTTATAGGTGGGGCTGACGCGGCCCTGAAACAGGAGGCTGGCCAGCCCCAGGGCGCCGCTCAGGGCCAGGAAAAACAGGGAGGCGTTGGAGAGGGCGGCGTGGAGCTGCGACGGGTTCATCGGCTAGGGGGGCCTGCGGCCCCGAACAGTGTCCGGCGTATGGGCCCGGCCATCGGATCTACCTCAAAGCCTTCCTGAGAGCCCTGGCGGGAGCGCATGGGGGTCGAACCCACCGGGGACGCCGCAGGGCGCCCCCCAACGGATTTGAAGTCCGCGGAGGCCACCGGGCCCCATCCACTCCCGTCGCACCATTCTAAGGCCAGCCCGACAGGAAAGGAACAGTCCTGCCCTGGGGTGGAGCGCCGGCGCGGCGGCTAGTGCCCGCCGGCCGGTGCCTGCGCCTTCTGGCCGGCCACGCCGGCGGCCAGCTCCGCCAGGTAGCGCTCGGCCTGGATCGCCGCGGTCACACCGTCGCCGACGGCGCTGGCCAGTTGCCGGGCGGCGTTGTGACGGATGTCTCCCGCCGCATAGAGGCCCGGCACGCCGGTCTCCATGACCTCGTCCGTGATGATATAGCCCTGGTCGTCCAGCTTCACCAGGCCCCTGAGGTAGCCGGTGTTGGGGCGCAGGCCGATATAGACGAAGACGCCCTGGCAGGTGAATTCGCTGCGCAGGCCGCTCTTCAGGTTGCGCAGCCGCAGCCCCGTGACCTGGTCGTGGCCCAGGACCTCCTCGACCACGGTGTCCCAGATGAAGCGAAGCTGCGGATGGGCTAAAGCCCGCTCCTGCAGGATCTTGCTGGCGCGCAGCGCGTCGCGGCGGTGGATTATGGTGAGCCTGGACGCAAACTTCGTGAGGAAGAGCCCCTCGTCCAGGGCGGAGTCACCGCCGCCCACCACGGCCACCTCCTGGTCCTTGAAGAAGGCGCCATCGCAGGTAGCGCAGTAGGAGACGCCTTTGCCGGTCAACTCGGCCTCGCCGGGGACGCCCAGCTTGGTGTGGTCGGAGCCTCCGGCGAGGATGACAACGGGGGCGCCGTACTCCCCGTAGTCGGTGCTGAGCACCTTCAGGGCGCCCTCCAAGCGGAGGGTGGGGACCTCGGCGTACTCGATCTCCATGCCGAACTTGGTGGCTTGCTGGAGCATGCGCTCGGCCAGCTCGGGGCCCTCGATGCCGTCGGGAAAGCCGGGGTAGTTCTCCACCAGGCCCGTGATGGCGATCTGGCCGCCGTGGATACCCCGCTCCAGGAGCAGGGTCTTGCGGCGGGCCCGGGCGGTGTAGAGGCCGGCGGCGAGTCCCGCCGGGCCTCCACCGACGATGAGGACCTCGTAGTCTCTGTTCATCGGCCTCGCCTCAGCCTTGGGCAGGGGGAGCCAGCGCCCCTAGCCCTGGGCAAGGGCGGCCTCCAGGTGCTTCTTCAGCTGGAGCTTGGGCTGGTACCCGACCACCTGGCGGAAGGGCTGGCCGTCTTTGAAGATGATCAGGGTCGGGATGCTGCGGATGCCGTACCTGGCTGAGACCTGGGGGTTATCATCCACGTTCAGCTTGGTGAAGCTCATCCGCCCGTCGTACTCCCCCGACAGCTCGGCCACGATGGGTGCCACCATGCGGCAGGGGCCGCACCAGGGGGCCCAGAAGTCCACTAACACCGGGAGAGCCGACTTGAGGACGCGCTCCTCGAAGTCCTTGTCACCTACCTCCACGGGCTGCGCCATTGCTCTTGACTCCTTTGATCTAGATTTCAACTGCGGACGCCGACTGTTGCTAACAGGGCTAGTTTTGGTGTCTTGCCTCCGTAGCCGGGCCTACCTGCTGCAGGGCCGGTAACAGGCCCACCTCGGCAGCGTGTTTCGCCACCAACACCGCGTTCTTGATGGCCTTGGCGTCGCTGCGGCCGTGGGCCACTACCACAGCGCCCCTGACCCCCAAGAGAGGAGCGCCGCCGTATTCACTATAGTCCAGACTCTTGGCCATCTCCTTCAGGGCGGGCTTGAGGATGAAGCCCGCGAAGGCAAAGTGAGGAGCGCTGGCGAAAGAATCGCCCAGCATCTGATAGAAGAGCTCGCTCATGCCCTCGCTGGTCTTCAGCACAATGTTGCCAGTGAAGCCGTCGGTCACCGCCACCTGGACGACGCCCTTGGGGAGGTCCTTGCCTTCCACATTGCCCATGAAGTTGATCCCCGCCTGCTGGCGCAAGAGCCGGTGGGCGGCCTTCACCGCCGCCGTGCCCTTGCTCTCCTCCTCACCGTTGCTCAACAGCCCCACGCGGGGCCGGGGGATGCTCAGCACCCGCTCCATGTACAGGCTGCCCATGAGGGCGAACTGCAAGAGGTCATGGGGCCGGCAGGCGACGCTGGCGCCTACGTCTAGCAGCAACATGGGGCCGCTGACGGTGCGGAAAACCATGCCCAGGGCTGGCCGGTCCACCCCGGGCAGGAGCCCCAGGACCATGACCGCCGCGGCGACCACGGCGCCGCTGTTACCCGCTGATACAAACCCGTGCGCCTTGCCATCCTTGACCAGCTCCATTCCCACGGCGATGGAGGACTCGCGCTTGTGGCGCACGGCCTCCGAGGGTGATTCCCCCATGCCCACGACCTCGGGCGCGTGGACTACCCGCAGGCGCGCGCGGGCTCCATCGCGCTGGCGCAGCTCCTGTCTCAGTAGCTGCTGGGGGCCCACCAGAAGGACCTCGACCCCTGGCTCTTGCGCCGCCTCCAGCGCGCCGTCAACCACAGCCGCCGGGGCCTGGTCACCCCCCATAGCATCGAGCGCGATTGTCACCATCAGCTAGAACCCCGACCACCCGGCCATTTATTCCCACTCCAGGGGCCAGGCGTTCCGCTCCATGATAGCAGACCGCGAGGGCTGAGCAGGGGCCTGGCTCAGGCCGGACGAGAGACCAGGATCATGCGGCTGCTCTCGGGTCCGAGGGGCTCCAGGTCATGGGAGCCATAGACCTGCTCGATGATGAAGCCGGCGCG
>JACQGV010000130.1 GCA_016199375.1 Chloroflexota bacterium
CGACCTCGGCGGTCCGTGGCAGCATCCAGCTCCCCTCCGTAACGGGCCGGGCGGTCCTGCTGAGGGTTGGTGCCTGCCCTGTCTCAGTGTAGTGCCACCGTGCAGGCGCCGCAAGGACGAGCTGGGCAGCGCGGGGCTGGAGGGGTAATCAGCGCAGGAAGAAAGACAGGACGACGATCACCAGGGACATGCTCAGCGCGAGGAGCATGATGTTGCGGAACTCGTGGCCCAGGTGCTTCCCCTCCGGCGTCAGATAAATGGCACTCTTCGAGGAGGGGCCTGCCGAGGCGGCAGCGGGCGGTAGCGGCCGCGCGGGCGTGTCCCTGCGGCCCTCTATGGCTGGCCGGCGCAGCCCGCTGACCACGGGGTCGCGGGGGCGCTCGGTGGTGGGGGAAGGAGATGGCGTGCTGATGGCAGCGGCCGCGTCGGGATGCTCCGGCACCGCCGGTTGCCGCCTGCGCGCCCGGCGGGCTGTGCTCGCTTTGGAGAGCTGGTGGAACTTCCTTGGCATCGCTCCCGTGGCCGCCTTCTTGACCGAGGGCATTATACCCAGTGCCATCCGGTGTGTAAACCTCGTCCCTGCGGCCAAGCGACGCCAGTTGATGCGGCAGGGCACTGCTGCCGCCCGGGTCCGCCAGGAGCAGCCAGGGCGGCGGTCAGCGTGGAAAGACACGCTGGGAACAGGGTCAGCCGGAGAAGAGCCGCTGCTTGGCCCGGGCGGCCTCGGCGAGCATCAGCCCCGCCACTTTCACGGGGAGGATGCTGGTGTTGATGGTAACGTCGTACAGTAGATGGTCGTCCACGTCCGCCTTGAAGTATTTCTTGACCCACGCCCGGCGCGCCTCGTCGGCCTCCTTGACCAGGCGCGCGGCCGCGGCCTCGTCCAGGTGTTCGGCCTCCATCGCCCGCCGGACGCGGTCCTTCAGGGAGGCTGTGGAGTAAACGCGCAGGGCGCCGGGGCTGTCCCGCAGGATAAACTGGCTGCCCCCGCCCACGATGACCACGTTCCCGGCGGCGGCCACCTCCCTGGTTACCAGGGTCAACACCTCCAGGTAGCGTCTGTCGTCCAGCTCCTGTTTCGGCGTGGTCGCGGGCGCGGCGGCCTCCTGTACTGACCTGGACAGCAGGATCTCAACCCCGGTCGGGCCCAGGAAGGGATCGCCGGCCGAGCCCGCCGTTGCCGAGCGCTCCAGGAACGCCTGGACGGCCCGGGCCAGGCGGCCGCCCGCAGGCCCCTGCTCGAACCGCTTGGCCATCTCCTCCCGAGGGGCTCCCGCCAACCGCTGGGCCTCTCTGGCCATGGCCTCCCGGTCCACGAGCTCCGCCCTCAGGAGCTGCGCCACCTCCTGGGCCACCTCCTCCCGGCCACCTCCCCGCGGGCCTCCCACAGTGACCACTACCATAGGCACCCTCCTAGCTGGACTCGGCCCATTATGCGCTCCTGCGACGGCCTACTTTACGTAACTATTTTACACCACGGTTGCGTCGGTGGTGCCCCACGGGCTGTCTCAGCGGGCCCGGGGATGGGCCTTTTCGTATTCTTTGCGGATGTGGTCGTCAGTCAGGTGGGTGTATACCTCTGTTGTGGCTATGTTGGCGTGCCCCAGGAGCTCCTGGAGTTCCCGCAGCGAGGCGCCGTTGTGCAACAGATGGGTAGCGAAGCTGTGGCGCATGGTGTGGGGGGTGATAGGTCCCTGGATGCTGGCCTCCCTGGCGTGAGTCTTGAGGATCAGCCAGAGCCCCTGGCGGGTCAGCCGCTCGCCGCGGCGGTTCAGAAAGAGCGCCCGCTCTTTTTGATTGCCCCGCAGTAGAGCGGGGCGGGCCTCCTGCCAATAGGAGCGTACCGCGCTGGCCGCAGTGCTGTGGATGGGTACCAGCCGCTCCTTCCCTCCCTTTCCCAGACAGCGCACATGGGCGTTAGCGCCTTCGCAGACCACGTCCCCCAGGTTGAGCGAGACCAGCTCCGTGACCCGCAGGCCGCTGGCGTAGAGGAGCTCCAGCATGGCCTGATCGCGACGGCCATCCGGGCCCGAGCGCTTCGCCGCCTGGGCGAGGAGCCTGTTCATCTCTTCCTGGGAGAGGAAGTGGGGCAGGGCCTTGCCCACCCGCGGCGAGCCCAGGGTCTTGCTGGTGTCCCGCGCCACCAGGCCCTCGGCGGTCAGGAAGCCGAAGAAGGACTTGATCGCCGCGATCTTGCGCGCCCGGGTAGCAGGGGCGTAGCGCCGGGCGCCGAG
This sequence comes from Chloroflexota bacterium, assembly GCA_016199375.1. Classification (GTDB taxonomy): domain Bacteria; phylum Chloroflexota; class Dehalococcoidia; order SHYM01; family SHYM01; genus JACQGV01. The sequence continues at coordinate 2,235 of JACQGV010000130.1, forward strand.
GGAGGCCACGTAGTCCTGGAGCAGCGGCGATGAGACCTCGGACCAGCGGGTCGCGCCGCGCGGGTTCCCCCCGTGGCCGTTCAAGAAGGACATCAGCTGGTAGAGATCGTTGCGGTAGGCGGCGACGGTGTTGGTGGAGAAGCCCCTTTCCAGGGCGAGGTGCGCAAGGAACCGCTCGATGGTTTTCATACAACTCTCTTCCGGTAACTATCCTAAGGCACACCTTGGAATAGCCCAGAGAGGTATGGCCTCCTCTGGCAGTGGTCTCTGGGTGTCCCTGTGGCCCAGGGGCTTGCGCTCCTGTGTCCCCAGGAGAACCGTGGCACCCAAGAGAGTGCTCGTTTCGGAGCAGTCGGTAAGATCCCAGCCACGGGCGATTGTATCACAAGGCACTTGAATCGGTGGTGTCAATGGTCCCCCAGGGCTCTTGGTGGGCTAGCCTACTGCCCTGCGGCGAGCGGGTGTTATACTGCCGGCAGCCCACGAAGGAGCCTCAAGCATGACAATTTCTATGGACCCGAACCTGTTGCGGCTGGGCCCCTTGCTTATCAGTTGGCACGGCCTGCTAACGGCCCTGGGAGTCATGGTGGCGGTCCTGGTGGCGGCGCGTCTGGCGAGGCGCACCGGCATGGTGCCAGACGAGGTCTACAACGTCGCCATCTGGGCGATCCCAGGGGGGATCATCGGCGCCCGCCTGTTCCACGTGGTGGACCGCTGGGACTTCTACTCCCAGAATCTCGGCTCCATCGTGCGCCTGACGGATGGGGGCATCGCCATCTGGGGGGCGATCATCGGCGGGTTTGTCGCCGGAGTCATCGCTGCCAAGCTCAAGGGCTACTCCATCGGCAGGCTGGCCGACGTGGCGGCGCCCGGCATGATCCTGGGCCAGATGGTGGGCCGGGTAGGCTGCACCATCAACGGAGACGCCTACGGCGGGCCGACGAGCGTGCCCTGGGCGTTGGTCTACTCCCATCCGGGCGCATATCTGCCGCCCAACTGGGTGGCTGAGCGCGTGCCGACCCACCCCTGGCCCATCTACGAGATCATGGCCAGTGCCCTCATCCTGTTCATAGTCTGGCGGCTGTGGGGCCGGCTGAAGCCCACCGGCTCCATCTTCGTCGTCTATGTGGCCCTATATGCCCTGGCCCGGTTCTTCCTGACCTTCCTGCGCCAGGAGCAGTTGCACCTGGGCCAGCTTCAGGAGGCCCAGCTCATCTCCCTGGCGGTCCTGGCCATCGCCGTCCCCCTCCTCGCGTTTCGGGCCTCCTTCCGCCAGCCGTCCCCAGCCGCGTAGCCGTGCAGGTGCGCCTCTACGTCAAGCCTGGGTGTCCCCTGTGCGACGAGGCGCGTGACTGGCTGGAGGACCTGGGTCTGCGGGCCCTGGAGGTGAACATCCTCCAGGATGAGGCGACCTACTGGCGCTTCAAGGACACCGTCCCCGTAGTGGAGGCCCAGGGCCGTACCTTGATTATGCCCTTCACCCGGCGGCGCCTCCGGGCCTGGCTGGCCCGGCTGGCGGTGCCGGGCTCGCCCTGACCCTCAGCCGGCCGCCGGGCGCAGGTCCAGGAGATTCAGCCGCAGCCGCGGTTCGCCGTTCCAGTGGTCGCTGGCTATGGTGTAGACCAGGTCAGCCCGCTGGCCGGACAGCGAGGGCGCCGTCCCCAGGTCGAATCCCACCGCGTCCCACACCATGCCCCCCTCACGCACCTTGAGGCCCAGGTGGCGTCCTGCCCGTCCCAGAGGGCGGGCCGCGCTGATCTGCACACCCCTGGTCAGCAGCACGGGCGCGGGGTTGCCCTCTCCGAACGGGGCCAGTTGATGGAGCAGCCGGATGATGCGCGGTGTGATTTCACTCAAGCTAGCCTCGGCCTCGATCAGGACCGAGGGGCGCAGCTCCACACCGGCCAGCTCCTCCTGGGCCCGCCGGAGCAGATGAGCGGTGAGGGCAGGCAACTGCTCGTTGGCGATGGTAAAGCCGGCGGCCTTGGCGTGGCCGCCGTAGCGTAGGAACAGCTCCGGACGCTGGTGCAAGCACCGGATCAGGTCGAACTCGGCGATGCTGCGGCCGCTCCCCCTGGTCTCCTTGTCGCCCAGCTCCATGACGATGGCCGGGCGGTGGTGGGTCTCCGCCAGCCGCGCTGCCGCCAGCCCCACCAGACCGCCTGGGAAGCGGGGGCTGCCAACGATGATGATCGGCTCCTGGGGCTGGCCCTCCCATTGGGACTGCGCCTCCTCCAGTATCTGGGCCGTCTGCTCCTGGCGCTGGCGGTTGAGGTCGTCGAGCCGCCGGGCCAGGGGCGCCGCCTCTGCGGGCGAGCGGGCCACCAGCAGCTCGTAGGCTGCCTGGGCGTGGTCAAGGCGGCCGGCAGCGTTGATCCGAGGGCCGATGGTGAAGCCGATGGTCTCTTCGTCCACCCGGCCCGCGCCCGCCAGGTCCAGAAGCGCTCGCAGGCCGGGACGCCCCGTGCGGTTGAGGGCCACCAGGCCCCGCTTTACCAGGTAGCGGTTCTCGCCCGTCAGGGGAGCCACGTCGGCCACGGTGCCCAGGGCGACCAGCTCGTAGATGGACTCGGGCAGCCGGCCCTCCGTGCCCATAGAGCTGTACAGCGCCTCCATCAGCTTGACGGCGATGCCCACGCTGGCGAGCTCGGGCGACGGGTAGCGTGAGTCGGGGCGCCGCGGGTTCACCAGGGCCAGGGCCGGGGAGGGCTGGACGGGAGGGACGTGGTGGTCGGCCACGATGACATCGAGGCCGCGCTGGCGGGCGGCGGCGATCTCGTCCAGGGAGGTGGTGCCGCAGTCGGCCGCTATCAGGACGCTGGCGCCCTGGCGGGCGAGCCCCTGAATGGCCTCGCTGCGCAGGCCGTGCCCCTCCCGCAGCCGGTGAGGGATGTAGGCGCTGGCGCGGCCCCCCAGGCCGCCGAGCCCCTCCACCAGGACGGCGGTGGCGGTGACGCCGTCGGCGTCGAAGTCGCCGTAGACGGCGATGAGCTCGCCGCGCCGGATAGCCTCCCGCAGCCGGGCCACGGCGACGTCCATGTCAGGAAGTGCGAAGGGGTCGCAGGCCAGGGAGGCGGAGCCCTCCAGGTAGGCGCGCACCTGGGCGCGGGTGGTGATGCCCCGTTGGGCGAGGAGGACGGCGGCCAGCCGCGGCATGGGCCCCAGCGAAGCCAGGGCTACGGGCGAGGGCGCCGGGAGCAGCTGCCAGCGCAGGTGGTGCACGGCTATCTCCGGGAGGAGGCTTGTCCTGAGACCCGGCGCAGGGCGGCGCCCAGGAGCGGATAGTGGAAGACCCCGCCGTGGAGGGCGCGCAGGGCGGCCCAGAGCCCTCCCAGGCTGAACGGGAAGAGGACGGCCAGCAGGATGACCGAGAGCAGCCAGAACTCAGCTGTCCGCAAGGCCCGGAATATCGCTAGCGTCAGCAGCAGGCTCCCTACGAGAACGATGATCTGGTAGAGGAGCGCCTCCAGGGCGTTGAGGGCCACCCAGCGGGAGCGGGTGAGATAGGCCATCCAGATGATCAGGGGTACGAGCAGCGCCAGATAAGGAGCGATGATCCCGGCCAGGAAACCCAGATATGAGAGGACGATGCTGCCGTGGGCGATGAAGGCGTAGAAGCGCTCGCTGCCGCTCTTCGGTTGGAGGCTGGTCAGGGCCGTCACCGGATGCTCGCCGCGCCTAGCGGTCGTAGCGGCCGAAGATCAGGGTCGCGTTGTGGCCGCCGAAGCCCAGAGAGTTGGAGAGGGCGTAGCTGACCCGCTTGGGGCGGGCGACGTTGGGCACGTAGTCGAGGTCGCACTCAGGGTCAGGCGTCTGATAGTTGATGGTCGGCGGGACTATGCCATGCTGGATGGCCAGGACACACGCCACCGCTTCCAGCGCCCCCGCCGCGCCGATGAGGTGGCCGGTCATGGACTTGGTGGCGCTGATGGGGATGCCGTAGGCGGCCTCGCCGAAGACAGCCTTGATGGCGGCCGTCTCGTACTTGTCGTTCAGGACCGTGGAGGTGCCGTGGGAGTTGATGTGGTCTATCTGGGCCGGTTGCAGGCCGGCCTTTCTCAGCGCCTGCGCCATGGCCCGGGCGCCGCCCTCGCCGTGGGGCGCCGGCTGGGTGATATGGTAGGCGTCGCCCGCCTGGCCGTAGCTCAGGACCTCAGCCAGGATCGGGGCACCTCGCTCCAGGGCGAAGGCCAGCTCCTCGAGGACCAGGATGGCGGCGCCCTCGCCCAGGACGAAGCCGTCGCGCTCGGCGTCGAAGGGGCGCGAGGAGCCCTGGGGGTCGTGGTTGCGGCGGGAGAGGGCGCCCGCCTGCTGGAAGCCCGCCAGGCCGATGGGGGTGACCGGGGCCTCGCTGCCGCCGGTGACCATGGCCTTGGCATCGCCCCGGCGGATCGTCTCCAGGGCCGTGCCGATGGCGTCGGCCCCGCTGGCGCAGGCGGATGTTATGCAGTAGTTCAGGCCCTTGGCGCCCAGGACGATGGAGACCTGGCCCGAGGCCATGTCGGCGATCATCATGGGTACCAGGAAGGGGCTCACCCGCCGGGGGCCCTTGGTGCGCAGGATATCCAGGTTTTCGGAAAGGGTTGCCAGGCCCCCGATGCCGCTCCCGATGAGGACCCCAACCTCGGGCGCGATGGCCCCGTCAATGGCCAGCCGGGCCTGGTGCACGGCCTGGAGGGACGCCCCCACGGCGAACTGGATGAAGCGGTCCAGCCGCCGGGCCTCTTTCCTGTCCATGTAGTCGCTGGGCTCGAACCCCTTGACCTCGGCGGCGAAGGTGGTCTCGAAGCCGGCGGTGTCGAAGCTGGTGATGGGGCCGATGCCCGAGCGTCCGTGGACCAGGGAGTCCCACAGGGTTGGTACATCGTTGCCCACGGGGGAGATCGCCCCCATGCCGGTCACGACGATCCGGCGGGGGCCGGAGCCTTCAGAGGCAGTCACGCGCGGTCCCTCCCGATGTAGGGCCAACGGCCAGGGGTGTTAGACGTGCCTTTCAAGCTAGGGCAGCAGATGGCTTTTTGGCAAGGCATCGGTTGGCGAGGCACCAGTCCCAACGAGCCTGGCGCGCGCACCCGCTGCTGGCAAGGGCGGCACCGCCAGGGCGCGGCGTCTAGGCCTGGCTGGAGATAGGGTGATTGCCCAGGACCCTATCAATGACCCTGCCGTGGCCGGCCTTGGGCTCCTGGCGCACGTGAGAGCGCACGTGGTGGCCGATCTCGCAGAACTTCTCCTGGAGCCCGGTCTGCAAGCCCTTCAGGTAGTTCTCCTGGTCGGTGACGCTCTTCATCAGGCCCCGGATGCGCTCGAGGCTGGACCTGGGGATGCGGCCGTCGCGGATGCGCCGCCGCACCTCCAGGAAGCCCATCTGGGTCTCGCGGTAGAGCCGGGCCATGTTGGCGTAGAAGCGCTCGACGGGCAGCTTGGTGGGCAGCACCGAGTGGAGGAAGTCGAACAGCTCGGGGTTGAAATGGGTGATCTCGTGGAGCTTTTCTTTGAACAACCCCGTGCCGGGCAGGGGCGTCAGGATGGTGAATTGCGGGAAGGCCATGCCCTTGGCCTTTACGTAGCTGATGAGCTCGTTGAAGTCGTCGTCGTCGTACTGGGGGTCTACGATGAAGGCGCCCCACATGTCTATATTGAGATCATGGAGGATGCCCATGGCCTGCTCGTTGTTGGCCACGGTGTTCCACTTCTCCACGTTGTCCAGCTCGGCCTGGCGGAACTTCTCGAAGCCCACCAGGCAGGAGTGCATCCCCACCGCGGCCCACTTCTTCATAAGGTCGGGGCGCTTGACGATGTTGTCGGAGCGCAGCTGTGCCCAGTAGCGTTTCTTGATGCCGCGCTGTTGCAGCAGTTCGGCGATGCGCTCAGCGTAGGAGGGGGTCTCCATGAAAATGTCGTCCAGGAAGCAGACGGTATCGGTCTCCATCTGCTCCAGCTCCTCCACCACCCGCTCGGGGCGGTGGACCCGATAGCGCCCCTCGTGGAACACCCAGACGGAGCAGAAGTTGCAGCGGAAGGGGCAGCCCCGCGCCGTCTCCATGACGTAGACGTTGTCCCAGAAGTGGAAGTGGTAATGCTTGCGATAGTGGTCCACCAGATGGCGGGCAGGTCGGGGAAGAGTGTCCAGGCTCTTGACGGGAGGCCGGTGCGGGGTGGCCACCTGCTGGCCGTCCTGGCGGAAGAGGATGCCCAGCACCTGGGACGGATCGCCCCGCGCGGCCAGACACTCCACCAGCTCCTTGAACGTCAGCTCCCCTTCCCCGTCCACGATGAAGTCCACGTAGGGCAGGTCGAAATCCTGGGGGACCAGGCTGGCGTGATAGCCTCCTACGACGGTTGTCACGCGCGGGTCCCACGCCTTGGCCGCCATGCAGATACGCATCATGTTGGGCACATCGGTGGTGTAGCCGGTGGTGCCCACCAGGTCGGGTCGGAACCCGTCCAGCACGTCCTCCAGGGGCGTGGGGTCAACCCGCTTGTCTACGAGCAGAACCTCGTGGCGGTCAAGGACTCCGGCGGCGATACTTTCAAGGGCCAAAGGCTCCGGCTGCACGAGGGTTGTGAAGCCCACCATCAGCTCGCTCTGCTTCGGGTGCACCAGCAGAATCTTCATGTTTGCTTGCCTGGTTCTCCTTAGGCCGCCCGCGACGGGCGCGATTGTTGACTCCCGCGTCAACTTTCGTCCAGTATACCATATTCCGCCGGAAATACAGCAGTCCGGGCGCCCTCGCTGGGCGCGGCCCGTCAGCGCTTGGGCCGCGCCGCGGGCGGCGTGGATAAGGTTGGCGGGGTCAGAGGGGGCCTCTGTCGTTGACGCCCCCCTGGGCCCCATGCTACGCTGCCATGCTATGAGCATTGTCGCCGCAGGGATGCCCGCCTGGGCCCAGGAGTTTCTCGGCAAGCTCCGCTCTGGAGTCGCCCGGCAGTTCCTGCTCCATTTCAACATCAGCGACTACTTCCCGCTGGAAGGTCGGTACGTCACGCTGCGGGAGTACCTGGGACACCTCCTGCGGGACCAGGACGTGGTGGCCTTCTATAACCGCAGCGGGGGCGTGAGCTTCATGGGGGCGGGCGCCGAGCGGCGCTTTCGGGCGCTGGCCGGCCTGGACGAGGACGAGGTGCCCGCCGGCCAGGCCCAGGAGCTCAAGCGGCTGAATATCGCCGTGCCCGCGCCGTCCTTGCCGCGGGACCCCAGCCGCGCCCTGGCCCTCTTCGAGCGGGCGCTGCAGGCCGCGGATGGCGGCCGGCCTCAGACCTCGCTGGCCCTGGTCATCGAGTACTCCGAGAGCCTGCTGCCGGCGGGCGACCTGGTGACGATGAGCGACGAGGACCGGACTCATCTGGTGACCCTGCAACGCTGGGCCCTGGAGCCCGGCGTCGTCCACGCTGGAAGCGTGGTAGTCCTGACGGCGTCGAACCTGGTGGATGTCCACGCCTCCCTGCGCGCCCCAGGGTCGCGGCTGGAGGCGGTGCGCATCCCCCTGCCCGACCGGGAGGAGCGCCACGCCTTCGTCCAGCACCTCCTGGCGTCCGACTCCTTCCAGTTGGAGATGACGTCCAAGGAGCTGGCCAACGTTACCGCGGGCCTTTCGCTGCAACGGATCGAGGGCCTGCTGCTGCAGGCGCGGGGCCAGGGCCAGCCCCTCACCTTCGCCCACATCAAGCGCCGCAAGAAAGAGGTGCTTGACGCCGAGTTCGGCGGCCTGGTGGAGATACTGGAGCCGCGCTTCGGGCTGGAGGCCCTGGGCGGCCTGGAGGGGGCCAAGGACTATTTCCGGGGCGTGGTGCGGGCCATCCACGAGGAGGATACCAAGCTGGTGCCCATGGGCGTCATCCTCATGGGGCCACCCGGCACCGGCAAGACCGCCCTGGTGGAGGCGCTGGCCTTCGAGTGCGGCTTCGGCTTCGCCAAGATTCTCAACCCCCGCGAGCGCTGGGTGGGCCAGAGCGAGCGCAACTTCTGGCGCGCGCTGATGGCGCTCCAGTCCCTGGCGCCCGTGGTAGTCTTGGAGGACGAGGCGGACCAGAGCGAGCAGTCTCGGGACGAGTACACCGGCGATTCCGGCGTCTCCAACCGGATGCGCCAGATGCGGTTCACCTTCACCAGCGACCCCGCCATCCGCGGCAAGGTGCTCTGGGTACGCATCACCAACCGCCCCGATAAGCTGGACATAGCGGACAAACGCTCCGGCCGCTCCAGCGAGCGGATCCCCCTGCTGATGCCCGACGAGGAGGAGCAGGCGCTGATCTTTGCCGTCATGCCCGCCAAGCACGACTTCCAGACCGAGGTGAGGGACTTTAGCCCCGTCGTCCAGGCCTGCCGCGAGCGCCACGGCAACGTCCTCTCGGGCGCCGACATCGAGGAGGTGAGCCTGCGGGCCTATCAGCGGGCGCGGCGGGAAGGGCGTACCGTAGTGAGGGAAGGCGATTACCGGTGGGCGGTGGAGGACTTCATCTCCCTGCTGGACCCTGATGCCGTCCTCTTCCAGGAGCTGCTGGCCGTCACCCAGTGCTCCTCGCGGCGCTTCCTGCCCAAACGCTACCTTGAGATGGCTGACAAGGGCGAGCTGGCCCGCATGGCTAAGGACCTTGCGAAGCGACAGCTTTGAACTCATCCCAGCCTTAGAACAGTCTTCAGGTGATCTGATGGCGACGCTTGCTTCCGACAATAACAAGGGTGCCTACATCCAGGCGGCTTCAGAATCGCTCCGCAGGGAGTTCGAGCGCGTCCAGGAGGAGGTCTACGCCTCCCAGCGGCGTAGCGCCGAGCTCGCCAAGGGGATCACGGAGGAGGCCAGGCGGGTCCGCGCGGGCCGCAAGCGCCTGGAGGCCATCCAGCGTTGGCTGGAGGAGGCAGAGCAGCAGCACGCCGACGAGTTCGATGCTCTCCTGCGCCATCCCACGGTGGACAAGGTGGAGTGCGACCCCAAGGCCGTCACTGTCTACACCAAGCCCATCCGGATCGAGTGGGATGACCTGCCCTACAAGATCGGCGATTTCAAGATCCGCCTGGGCTGGAACGGCGAGGTGGACCTGGAGAACTTCCACAACTACGGCGAGAGCGTGGTCTACGACCATCCTCACATCACCCGCGGGCAGCCCTGCCTGGGCAACGTCCAGGAAGGAGTGGCTAAGCTGGTGGGGGAGTTCCAGTTCGCCGCCGCGGTGGACGTGATCGTCAACTTCCTCCAGACCTACGACCCCAAGGAGGCCTGGAAGAAGATCGAGAACTGGCCCATAGACCTGGAGTACCTGGAGGCGGGCGCCAAGGAGGAGCTGGCCGCCGAGCAGCAGCGCGCCGAGAACACCTACCGCGATCAGCGGGCGCGCTGAGTGCCGGCGCCATGACG